>JASLSL010000347.1 GCA_030743445.1 Alphaproteobacteria bacterium | reverse complement strand
CCGGATGGCGAAGTCGCCGTAGCCCTTGTCCCACGACGCCGCCGCGTAGCCCGGCACCGGCTCCATCTCCATGTCGACGGTCAGCAGGTAATCGCAGGCGTGCATCTCCACCGCCGCGTGCTCCAAGAAAAACCCGCCGGTCACGCGCTTGCCGATCAGGCGTGCCTGCATGTCGGGAAAGCACACCAGCACGGTGTCGATCTCGCCGGTGCCGATCGACCGCCGCAGGGCCTCCATGTCGAATTTTTCGGCCATCTTCCCTCCCTCGGGACCGTATTTGACCGCCGATCCGGTCGCGGGCTCAAGTCAATTCGCCGGGCGGATAGTCGCACCATGACAAATCGGGCGGGCTTTGCGACCATGCCGGGCGATCTTCGGGACACGGGACATGGCATCCGACGGCTTCATCCTCGCCATCGATCAGGGCACGACCAGCACACGGGCGATTCTGTTCGACAGGGACGCGGCGCCGACCTCCACGGCGCAGGAGGAACTGCCGCAAATCTATCCCGAGCCGGGCTGGGTCGAGCACGACCCGGAGGCGATCTGGCGCGCCACCCTCTCGGTCTGCCACACGGTGCTCGACCACGCCGGGCTGGAGGCAAGCGCCATCGCCGGGATCGGCATCACCAACCAGCGCGAAACCACCGTGGTCTGGAACCGCGCCACCGGCGAGCCGGTCCACAACGCCATCGTCTGGCAGGACCGGCGCACCCGGGACGCCTGCGAGGAGTTGCGGGCCGCCGGTCACGCGGCGACCGTGGCCGGCCGCACCGGCCTGCTGCTCGACCCGTATTTCTCGGCGACGAAGATCGCGTGGTTGCTCGACAACGTCGAGGGCGCGCGCGCCAAGGCCGAGGCCGGCGAGCTCGCCTTCGGCACCATCGACAGCTTTCTCCTCTGGCGGCTGACCGGCGGTGCGGTGCACGCAACCGACGCGACCAATGCCGCGCGCACCATGCTGTTCCATATCCACCGCCAGGACTGGGACGACGAGCTGCTCGACATCTTCCGGGTGCCGCGGGCGATGCTGCCGGAAGTGCTCGACAACGCGGCGGATTTCGGGACCACCGATCCGGCGCTGTTCGGCGGCGCCATCCGGATCGCCGGCATGGCGGGCGACCAGCAGGCGGCGACGGTCGGCCAGGCCTGCTTCGAGCCCGGCATGATCAAAAGCACCTATGGCACCGGCTGCTTCGCCCTGATCAACACCGGCAAGCAGGCCGTCGCCTCCGACAACAACCTGCTGACGACCGTAGCCTATCGATTGGGTGGCGAGCCGACCTATGCGATCGAGGGCAGCATCTTCATCGCCGGCGCCGCGGTGCAATGGCTGCGTGACGGGCTCGGCCTGATCGACCATGCCGCGGCCTCGGAGGAGCTGGCCAAAGCCGCCAACCCGGAAAGCGGCGTCTACGTGGTCCCCGCCTTCACCGGGCTTGGCGCGCCCTATTGGGACAGCGAGGCGCGGGGCGCGATTTATGGCCTCACCCGCGACGCGGGCGCGGCCGAGATCGCGCGGGCGACGCTCGAGGCGGTCGCCTACCAGACCCGCGACCTGTTCGAGGCGATGGCGGCCGACGGGGCGGCGGCGCCGACCGCGCTCCGGGTCGATGGCGGGCTCAGCGGGAACGACTGGACGATGCAGTTCCTCGCCGACATGCTGGATATGGCGGTCGAGCGCCCCGAGGTGACCGAGACCACGGCGCTGGGAGCGGCGATCCTGGCCGGCATCGAGGTCGGCCTCTACCCGGGGCCCGAGGAGTTCGCCGCGCGCTGGCGCTGCGACAAGCGCTTCGAGCCGGCGATGGCGGCCGAGGAGCGCAACCGGCGCTACGCCGGCTGGCGGGACGCCGTCCGCCGCACCCGGTCGGGCGGGTGATCACCGCCGGCACGACGGCAAATTGACTTCCGCCACTGGCGACTGCACCATTTCCACTGAACGACGCCGCGACGTTTGTTCGTCGCATTCGGGGAGGTTCGGATGATCGCCGCAGTCATTCGCTCGATAGCGATCGGTGTGATGCTGGCCGGCTTTGGCCTCTCCGCCACGGCGGAAGCGGCGAGCAGTTCGCGCGGCCTCATGGTGCCGCTCAAAGCGAGCGAGGCGCGGGACGCGACGGTCGCGGAGGAAGTCGAGCTATATGGCTCCTCCCATGCCCTGGTCATCGGCATCGACAACTACACGAACGGCTGGCCGCGACTCTCCAATGCGATCGCCGATGCCCGCGCCGTGGCGGACGAATTGCGGCGCAAGGGATTCGGCGTGACGCTGAAGACCGACCTCAAGGCGTCCGAGCTCGAACAGGTCTTCAAGGCGTTCTTCATCGACAAGGGGGCCGCCCCCGACGCACGGCTGTTCGTCTGGTATGCGGGGCATGGTCACACGGAGAACGGCGAGGGTTTCCTGATCCCGGCCGACGCGCCGCGCCCCGAAGCCGGCAGGCGGTTCAAATTCAAGGCGCTGCCGATGCGGCGCTTCGGCGAATATGTCCGGCTCGCGGAATCCAAGCATGCCTTCGCGGTCTTCGACTCGTGTTTCTCGGGAACCGTGTTCGATAGCGCCAGGGCCTTGCCGCCGGCCGCCGTCACCCGGGCGACGACGTTGCCGGTTCGCCAGTTCCTGACGTCGGGCGACGCGGGCCAGACGGTCTCGGACGACGGCACGTTCCGCAAACTGTTCATCCGCGCTTTGCGCGGCGAGGAACGCGCCGACGCCAACGGCGACGGCTTCGTGACGGCGAGCGAGATGGGCCTTTTCCTCAGCGACCGGTTGACCAACCTGACGCGATCCAAGCAGACGCCGCGCTACGGCAAGCTCCGGGACATGGAATGGGACCGGGGCGACTTCGTCTTCGCGTTGCGACGGCCAGCTCCCTCTAGGCCGGCGCCGGCCAGCACTCCGGCGACATCGCCCCCCCCGACGGCGACGGTCGACAAGGAAACGGTGTTCTGGCAGTCGATCCAGGGAAGCAACAACATTGCCGATTTCGAGGATTATTTGTCGCGCTTCCCGAACGGTATTTTTGCAGGTGTTGCGGTTCGTCGCGTCGACACTTTGAGGCGCCAAAAGTCTGCCGCGATCACGCCTCCTGCAGGCCCAGCATCCGGAATTTCTCTGTCTCGATCCTGGTCCGGTCGATACTTCTATGGCAAGAATAACCGTCAATCGGTTCCGTTCGAACTCGACCTAAAGCAGGAGGGGACGACGATAACCGGACGAATTACCGAACCGCGAACCTTCGGAAATCCGACGTCAAACGAGTTGTATGCAACCATATTCGGATCGATCGAAAGCGATGGCTCGGTTCGCTTCACGAAGACTTACGACGGTACCGCAGGGGTGTCCCATTCGGTCGAGTACGTCGGCCTACTACAGGGCAGCGGCGAGCGGCGCGAAATTTCCGGGACTTGGCGCATCAAACGGACTTCGGGGCCATTTACCATGAGGCCGAGATAGCCGCCCTGGGCGCTCTACCTTGAATATCGTTGGATCGTCCACGCCCGACGTAGACTTGAACGGTTCGCAGAAACCTGCGTATTTTGCGCCCGACGTTCGATCAGCCAGCAGGACGCGATCTTGCAGCGAATCCCGGAAAAATAGATCGCATAGACCGCAATGACAGCAACCGATACGCCTTCACCGCCGTCACGCCTTTGGAGCGGTCTTCTGTACCTAAACACGTTCGTAATCGGGGCCGTCATCATGGCGCTCGAAATGGTGGCGAGCCGATATTTGACTCCGTATTTCGGTGGGTCGATTTTTACCTGGGCGGCGATCATCTCGACCGTTTTGGCGGCTCTCGCGGTGGGTTATTTCGTCGGCGGATGGATCGCGGATAAATTGCCCTCCACTGTCGCGTTGTCGATGTTCATCATACCTTCGGCGATCTATATGGCGTTTCTGCCGTTTATTGCGCCCGACGTCAGCGCCTGGATCGTCGATGCGGTGGAGAGTTTGGGAATGGGCGGCATGGTCGCCTCGTTCACCCTGTTCTTCCCGCCATTGGTGCTTCTCGGCGCCATATCGCCTTATGTGATCCGGCTGATTCTGGACACGACCGGGCAGTCGGGAACGATTTCCGGCCGGGTGTACGGAATCTCGACGGCCGGCAGTATCTTCGGAACGCTGTTCACGACGTTCTATCTGATCCCGACCATCGGCAGTAAATCGATAACCTTCGCATTGGCCGCGGTCACACTGTTATGCGGGCTCGTCCTCTACCGGATGGGCTCACCCCCGTCCAGGATCGTCGACCAAGCCGGGCGAGCAACGAAGATCGGTCTGGCGCTTTTGATCGGAACGATGGTCGTCGTGTCGCCGGACCGCGCCGAGGCGGGCCAGGAGTCCCGGCAGGTCGTCGCGGCGGTGGAGAGCCCCTACAACAGTATTTTCGTTTTCTCGGAGGGCAAATACCTGACGATGGGCTTCGGTTACAGACGCGTGATGTACATGGAATCGCGCATCAACACCGCGGATCCCTTGGAACTGCCCTTTCAGTACACGCGCGTGATGACTGTCGGACTGGCTTACCCGCAACGGGTCGAGAACATCCTGATGATCGGATTGGGCGGCGGATCGACAACCAAGTACATCAAGCATTTCATGCCCGATATCGATTTCTCCGTGGTCGAGGTCGATCCCAAGGTCATCAAGTTGGCGAAGCAGTATTTCGGAATTCGGGAAAGCGGCTCCTATAAGGTCATAGAGGCCGACGGCCGGGTATTCCTGGCGCGAAACAAGCAAGCCTTCGACATCATCATGTTGGATGCCTACCGCGGATGGTTCGTGCCGTTCCACCTGTTGACCCGGGAGTTCTACTCGTTGGTAAAGCGTCGATTGAGTTCCGAGGGCGTCGTCGTGCTCAACGTGGAACCGTCGACCATGCTCTATAACAGCGCGATCGCCACCATGGCGGACGTGTTCGAAAACGTGGAAACCTTCGCTTCGGGCGGCAACGTTGTCGTCATCGGCTATTCGGGTACGCCGAAATCGATCGAAGGGTTGCGCGAGCGGGCGCGGCTTCTGCAGAACAAACACGGATTCCGATACGATCTGCGAAGAATGCTCGGGAAACGCAAAACCGCCGGCAAGGCCGACGTCAAAAAGGTCCTGACCGACGACTTTGCGCCCGCGAATATTCTGCTCGGCGCCCGACGCCACAACAATCCCGCGCGCCCCCGGTAGGGACCCGAGGCTGCTTTCAAGGAATGCGGCGCGACAAATATGCGGGCTCCGACGGTCCTAGGGCGACCGGCATGGGACGGGTGGCGACCCTATTCGGCCCGTTCCTGAAACATGACGAACCGACCCCACCAACTGGCTGAATTCGGGTCCGCCCATTTCCCGGTAATCGATCGGGTTTGGAAATCCCAGATACCCTCATACGAAATCGAGTGAAAGGTACCGGCCACACCGCGGTAGGTTTTTATGAACTCGACAACGCCGTTACGGCGCACCGATCCCACGAGTGTCGCCAACAAACGCTTTGCCTTCGATCCGCCGCTGCCGAAGGTTTTCGGTTCCAAAACGGCACCGAAAATTTTCTGGCCGTCGGAGATCATATCGACCTTGAACTTCACGGGCTTCAACAACCGGTCCTGGGCATATACGTACTCGCCGACCCAGGTTCCATCGATGGCGGTACCCGCATCTTCGATTTTCACTTTCTTCTCGCGCGGGGCGCGTTCCAGGGTCTCCGAGGAAACGATCCCTTCCGATCGGATGCGAGTCGCCGTATCGATCGGAATCATCACTTCGCGGACCAGAACGTAGGATTCGTGCATCCTTTTCGGGGGGATATCCTTCGCGCTGTAAATCGCGTTGCAAAAGAAAAAGCCGAAGTGGTTGTTGATCAGAATTCGTGGCGTTTCCGGAAATACCGTGTAATTTTTTTCCTTCAACCCGACAACATGGGATTCCGTCAAAACACCCTTGCGGGCCACGACGACGATCTCGATCGAGCTGGCATAGAGGTACGTCGCTAGTTTATCCGGTATCTTTTCCGGCGGCTCGAGGCATGCTTCCTCTTTCTTTGGCGGGTCGATCGAACCGGCGACGTAATCGTAGATATCGCGCGCGAACGGCGCCACGGCCAAGAGACCGGCGCCGAGAAATCCCAATATCGCCCGATTCCGGTTTCTGCCGAGCCAACGCCAAATCTTCTTGATGGTGTTCATCGCGCCCACACCTTATTGTCTGGGATTATAATCCCATGCGGACTTGAATTTCTACCCTTTGGCGAAGATGCGGCGCTTTAATAATTTTTCCCGTGCGCTCGTCCGGCAACCCGACGCCGTGCGGACTTGGTGGAGAACTAGGGTCAGGCCGGCGATCGGCGTCTTCGCCATGATCGTCGCCTGCGTGGTCATGTCGATGGGCGCCGCGCCGGCTGAATCGGGCAAATCCATCATCAATGAGCTTGCGTTCTATCCCGAAGGTCCATTGTGGCGGGACGGCGATTTATATTACGCCGAAATGCCGATGCACCGGATCGTTCGCTGGAACGGAACCAACATGGTCTTCTGGCGGCAACCGGGGTGCGGCCCGACATCGATCGCTGCCTATGCGGGTAATGGCTTCGTCGTATTTTGCCATTATTCCAACAAACTGGTTCACGTCGATGCCGCCGGGCGGACCGTACGGGCATTCGAGGCGGACGAGGGGGGAGCCGGCTTTACCAATCCAAACGATTCTCACGCCGACGACAAAGGCGGCGTTTATTTCACCGCATCGGGTCAATTCGACAACATGGCGCCGCACACCGGCAGCGTCTACTACCTGTCCGCGGCAGGCCGCATCCGCAGGGTTGCATCGGGTCTATGGTATTCCAACGGCGTGGTGCTCGCGGAGGGCGGCAGAAAATTGCTGGTCAGCGAGCATCTGGCGCGGCGTGTCCTGGAATTCGAAATCCGGCCGGACGGATCCCTCGCCGAGGGCAAGCCATATGTTCGGCTCGATGCCGTAGCACCCGCCGCGGACCTTCGATACGATCACGCCGGTCCCGATGGCCTGGAAATCGACCGAAAGGGAAACCTTTACATCTGCGAGTACGGTGCGGGTCGCGTTCTCATCTTGAGCCCGGCGAAGAAGCTGATCGGCACCGTCAGGTTTTCCCAGCAATTCCTGACCAACATCGCCTTGGACGATACCGAGCGCTGGCTCGTCCTTACCGGGGCATCGAACAATATCGCATTCCCCTTTCCCGGACGGGTCGAGCGGCTTGAAAATCCGATCCACGGGATCAAGCGCGCCTCGCCCTGAACGAAGCGCGATCGGCGCTATCGATACCCCGGGCCGAACACGGGCAGGAGCGCGAACATGCCGAACTGGGAGACCCAATGCCCGACTTTTCCATAGTCGCCGTCCCAGTTTTCCGGATCGTTGTAGGCCTGGGCGAAATGGGCCGCGAAGAGTCTCAGGTATTTCCAATTCTTCGTGACCGAATGCAATTCCCACAGGCCCCATGCGCGGCTGAAGTTCATCCCGTACTCGTGCGCGTTGCGCGGGGATTTGACCGGGCGAAACCCCTCGACGGACGGCAGAAAATCCGGTAGCCAACCCAGAAATTCGTCGCGCGGAAGTATTCGGGAAACCAGCCAGGCCCAGTTCAGGCAAACCGCCATGAACGTGGATCCTTCGTCGTCGATGGGACAGGCCTTGCGATCTTCGAGGAAATGCCTTCGCGTCAACCTGTCGACCCCTATCACCATGGGCGCGTTTCGGCGTTCCATGGCGTAATCCAATAGGTTCAGCAACGCCCATGCGGCGTTGTCGTACGATCGCGAGAATGGGATCGGTGCACGGCGGGCGTAGTAGGAAACCAGGCTTTCGGCGACCTGGTCTGCAAACGGCGTCAGAAGGTCGGACTGGAAAGTTCTTCTGTAATCGATCGCCAGCCGCAGGAACCATGCCCGGCCATACGGCATTTCAAAGCCCTTGTTCTTGTGAAGCGTTTGCCGTTCGACCTCTACCAAATCCGGCCGCAAGGTTTCGCGAATAAGATCGACATATCGCCGATCCCCGGTGGCTCTGGTATAGGCGGTCAACGCCCACGCCGCGTGGACAGCCGAATGCCAGTCGATACAGCCGTGAAATACGGGATGGTTCGTGTCCCCACGCCGGAAACACCTGGCGATCGGTCGCGTCAACGACCGCGCGAGTTGGAGCTTGTTGTCAACGATAGAAACATAGTCCGGCGGAAGTTCCGCCGGCGACGCGGGATGGACATGAATTATGGTTGCGATCGCAAGTACGCAGGCGAGCCTCGAGGCAGTCGTTCCCGACATACTTTTTGTCCAATCGACGTGGTTCGATCCGAGCCGACGCGCTGGCTCGCCGCCCGCGAGAAAGACCAGCGTGGTCGAAATAGATGTGCCGGCTGACGTCATTTGCTAGCCTACCAGCGAATACCGGCACCGGACAGAACCCAGTCGGCAGCACGCGCGGGTGGTGGAGGGGAATCCCAACTCGTGGGGCGGGACGTTGGCGAATGACGGCGACAACGGCGGCGGCAAGTCCACGGTCGAGGACCTGCTTGCCAACGACCCCGAGTTCCGGCGCATTTATAACGATTTCCGCGTGGAGCTCGCCAATTGGCTCGACGAGATCGTGGAACTGACCCGCAACGTCGACTGGACCTCCGCCGAGGAGCGAATCGAACCCCTTCGCGCGCTCGCCCATAGAATCGCCGGCACGGCCAGCAGTTTCGGATTCGCGGACATCGGCGAGACGGCCGAGTCGCTCGAAATCGTCTGCGCCGGCCTGATCGACGGCGGCGAAGAGGGCATGCGGTCCGAGGTCGAGCGATTAGTCGGCCGACTGCATGCGGCGGCCGAAAGCCTCAAGGGCCCGAAGCCGGCCTAGGCCTCCGATTCGGGCATTCGCAAACGCGATGGGCGCAGCTCGCCCGCCTCTTCCAGGATCGGATAGGCGGCGGACGTGATGTGACTGTTGATGCGCTTCAGGTCGCGCAAGATGTCGAGATGCAGGGAAGAAGTCTCGATCGTCTCGCGCACGCCGTCCTTCAGGCGTTCGTGGTGGCTCTCCGCCGCCCCGCGCTCGAGGTCGCGGAAGTGGTCCTTCTCCTGCAACAGCTTGCGGGCGAGCCGCTGATCGCCGGAAACGAAGACGCTGGTCGCGAGCTGCAGGTTGTCGCGGACGCGGCCGTGCAGGGTCTCGATCTCGGCCAGTCCCTCGCCGGAGAATTGGAGTTGGTATTTGATCTTCTTGGCCGCCAGCTCCATCAGGTTCTTGTCGACGATGTCGCCGATATGCTCGAGGTTGGTCATGAACGCCATGATGTCGCTGCACCGGCGGCTCTCCTCTTCCTCGAGCGGCTCGCGGCTGACGTCGGTGAGGTAGAGCTTGATCGCCTCATACAGGCTGTCGACCGTATCGTCCATCTCGGAGACGCGATCGAGCCGGTCGCGGTCGTTGTCCTTCAGCACCTCGATCGACTGGCCGAGCATGACATCGAGCGTATCGGCCATACGCAGGGTCTCGCGGGCGGCACACGCGAGTGCTATCGCCGGCTCGGCCCGGGCCGCGGGATCGAGATAGCGGGGCGTCGCTTCGTCCTCGACCGCCGCCCGGTCGGGCAGGAAGCGCTCGGTCAGCCTCGTGACCAGGTCGGTCAACAGGATGAAGACGAGCGCGAGCGCCACATTGAACGCGGTGTGGAAATTCACCACCTGGCGCACCGGGTCGGAATCGAGGACGGCGATCCATCCGCCCGCCACCTGCAATACCGGCAGGATGGCGATACAGCCGGCGAGCTTGAAGATCACGTTGCCGAGCGCCACCCGCCGGGCCACGGGTGCGGAGGCCAGCGTCGCCGTGACCGGCGGCATGGTGCCGCCGAGATTGGCGCCGAGCACCAGCGGCAGGGCGAGGGCGAGCGGCACCGCGCCGGCGCCGACCATCGAGCAGATCAGCAACACGACGGCGAGGCTGGAATGCGCGAGCCAGGTCAGAAGTGCGGCAACCAGGATCGCGAGCACCGGCTCCTCGGCCAACGACGTGACGACCACAAGCACGGTCTCGGACTCGCGGATCGGCTCGGACCCGCCGACGAGGAGCTTCAGCGCCAGCAGCATCAACCCGAGCCCGATGCCGAGCCGGCCGAGATCCTTGATCCGCTTGCGGCGGCCGCCATGGAAGGCGATCAGCCCGGCGACGATGAACACCGGCGAGAGCCACGAGATATCCAACGTGAAGACTTGCGCCACCAGGGTCGTGCCGACGTCCGCCCCCAACATCACCGCGAGGGCGGCGGTGGTCGCGACCAGGCCGCGGCTCGCGAAGGACGCGGTCATCAGGCAGGTCGCGGTGCTGCTTTGCAGGACCGCGGTGATCCCCAGGCCCGAGAAGAACGCGGTGAAGCGGTTGTCGAGATGCCGACCGAGAACGGTCCGCAGGCTGCTGCCGTAGGCGCGGGTCACGCCGGTGCGGACCATGCGCATGCCCCACAACAACAGCGCGATCGCGCCCAACATGTTCAACAATACGAGCGTCGCGGAAATGGCTCGACCTCCCACAGCGCTTCCGGCCACGGCGCGAACCCGCGAGTTCGGCCGAACACCACGAATTTCGTAGACGGTCGGAATGGTACTGTATTGTGGCGCACTGGAAAACGAGCTTGTCCCGGCGTGGCGCTGCCCCAGCTTGCCTTGGCCATCGCCGACAGCGTATAGGGGCGGGCGTCCGGGCCGGCGCAAACAACCGTAACCTCGTGTCAGCGGATCGATTTAGTGGTCGATATCTTCTTCGTCATCTCCGGTCTCGCGATCCTGTTGATTGCCGGCGAGGCGACCCTGCGCGGCGCCATCGGCCTGGCCCGATCCCTCAACGTCTCGCCCGCGGTAATCGGCATGACCGTGGTCGGCCTCGGCACCTCGCTGCCGGAACTCGTCGTCTGCATCGACGCGACGATCGCGGGCAAGCCGGATTTCGCCGTCGGCAACGTCATCGGCTCGAACATTTCCAACACCTTGCTGATCCTCGGCGCCGCGGCGGTGATCCTGCCGCTCGCCTGCGATCCGCGCGCGGTGCGCCGCGACGGAACGATGATGGTGGTGGCCATCGCCATCGCCTGCATCCTGGGCGTCACCGGTGAGACCGCCGCGTGGCAGGGTCTGCTGATGCTGCTGGCGTTGGCTGGATTCATGGCCTGGTCGTATGTCATGGACCGCCGCCACCGCAGCCCGGCCACCGAGCTGCACGAACGCGAGGCCGAGGGCATCCCGGTGGCGGAAATCGGCGGCGCGCGAATATTGATCTACGTGGTCGCGGGCCTTGCGGGGCTGACCGGCGGCGCCACCCTACTGGTCGACGGCGCCGAGGGCATCGCGCGGTCGGCCGGCGTGCCGGACTACATCATCGGCCTGACGATCCTCGCGATCGGGACCTCGCTGCCCGAATTGGTCGCCTCGATCGTGGCAGCGCTGCGCGGGCACGGCGACGTCGCCATTGCCAACGTGCTGGGCAGCAACATGATCAACGTGTTGGGGATCCTGGGCGCGACATCGCTGATCACGACGCTGCCCTTCGCGCCGGAAATCCGGACCATCGACATTTGGGTGATGGCGGGCTCGACCATCGTGCTGATCCCGATCCTGATCACCGGCTGGCGCATCGCGCGCTCCGAAGGCCTGCTGCTGCTCGCGGGCTATGCGGGCTACATCGCGAGCATCGCGTACCGACTCTAGTGGATATGACCGCGCCGCAACCGCCGACCCTGCCCCGCGTCATCGGGCATCGCGGTGCGGCGGGCCATGCGCCGGAGAATACGCTGGCCTCGATGCGCAAGGCGGCGGCGCTCGGCGCCGCTTGGGTCGAGGTCGACGTGATGCTGAGCGGCGACGGCGCGCCGGTGCTGATCCACGACGAAACCCTGGAGCGGACGACCGACGGCAAGGGCCGTGTCTCGGAGACTCCGCTCGCCGAGCTTCGGACGCTCGACGCGGGAAGCTGGTTCGGCCCCGCCTTCGCCCCCACCTTCGCCGACGAGCGCATCCCGACGCTGGCCGAGGCGGTGGATCTCGTCGCCGAGCTCGGGCTCGGCATCAACATCGAGATCAAGCCGGCCAAGGGCTTCGAGACGGCGACCGGGCGCGCGGTCGGCGAGCTCGCGGCGCGGGACTGGCCGCCGGGGCTGTTGACGCCGATCCTCTCGAGCTTCTCGGCCGACGCCCTCGCGGCGGCGCGCAAGGCGGCGCCCGGCCTGCCGCTGGCACTGCTTGTCGGCCGGGTGCCGACGGATTGGCGAGAGCGGCTCGAGGACCTCGGCGGCACCTTGCTTCACTGCGCCGAGCGCCATCTGACCGCGGCGACCGCGCGGGTGGTACTGGACACCGGCCATCACTTGTTGTGCTACACGGTGAACGAGAAGGCGCGAGGGGAAGAACTCTACGGCTGGGGTGTCGAGGCCGTGTTTAGCGACTATCCGGATCGCCTCTTGAACATGTAGTCGGCGAGCGCGGCAGCACTCACCTCGTCGACCTCGAGCCCGCATTTGGTCCGCCGCCACAGCACGTCTTCCGGGTCGCGCGCCCATTCCTCGGCCATCAGCCAGTCGACCTCGGCGGCATAGAGCCCACCGCCGAAGTGACGTCCGAGCTCGGCCTCCGACGCCGCGCCCCCGATGATCGCCCGTATATAGGTGCCGTGGCGACGCGCCAGCGCCTGCAGCACCCCGTCGTCGAAACCGGGATAGTCGCGCGTCAGGTCGCGGAAAAATTCGGCGAAGTCGCCCATTTCGCCGCCCGGCAACAGTCCGTCCGCGGTCCATGGCTCGGCGAGGTTGAGGAACGGCGGGTCGAGGCGGCCGACGACGCGCTCGGCCAGCCGCCGCGCCGTGGTCAGCTTACCGCCGAAGATCGAGATCAGCGGCGCCATGTGCTCGGGCCGGTCGATCTCGAGCACGTAATCGCGGGTGATCGACGCAAAATCGGTGTGCCCGTCGTCGTAGAGCGGCCTGAGCCCGGCGAAGCTCCACACCACGTCGCCCGCCCCGATCTGCCGTCCGAAGTACCGGTTCACCGCATTGCAGAGGTACTCGATCTCGTGCGCCTCGATCTCGACCGGTCCGGGATTACCCTCGTGCGTTTCCTCGGTCGTGCCGATCAAGCTGTAGCGACCCTCGAACGGAATGACGAAGACCACGCGGCCGTCGTCGTTCTGGAGCAGGAAGGCGTGGTCGCCCTCGTGGAGCCGGGGGACGACGATGTGGCTGCCCTTGATCAGGCGCAGATGCGCCCTTGTGGCGCCGCCGGCGACGTCGGTCAGAACCTCGTGCGCCCAGGGTCCGGCCGCGTTGACCAGCGACCGCGCCTGGACGTCGAACGCGGTGCCATCGCGATGGACCAGCGTCGCGCGCCAGCGCCGCCCGTCGCGCCGTGCGGCGGTGCAGCGGGTCCGGGGCATGATCTCGGCGCCCCGACGCGCGGCATCGACCGCCGTCAGGACCACCAGGCGGGCATCGTCGACCCAGCAGTCGGAATAGGCGAAGCCTCGTTCGACCTCCGGTTTCAATCCCTGCGAGTAGGGTCCGGCGCTCAAATACACCCCGGCGCAGCGCGGCAGCGAGACGCGGCGGATGAGATGGTCGTAGAGCCAGAGACCGATGCGGACCAGCCAGGCCGGCCGGCCGCCCCTGACCTTCGGCAGGATGAACCGCATCGGCCGGATGATGTGGAGCGCGTTGCGCAGCAGGATTTCACGCTCCTTGAGCGATTCCCGCACCAGGCGGAAGGCGTAGTGTTCGAGATAGCGCAGCCCGCCGTGGAACATCTTGCGCGAGGCCGAGGAGGGGCCGCTCGCAAGTTCGTCCTTCTCGACCAACCGGACCCAGAGGCCGCGGCCGGCGGCAACGCGCGCCACCATCACGCCGTTGATG
>JASLSL010000346.1 GCA_030743445.1 Alphaproteobacteria bacterium | reverse complement strand
GGTCAGCGGCACGGTGCCGAGCCACAGCAACCCGACCGCGGCGGCGAACAACAGGATCGAGGTCTCGCTCACCGGCGCGTTGAGGAACGCGAGAATGGCGAGCGAGCGCCCGGTATAGAGGAAGCTCAGCAGGTACTTCTTGCGGTAGCGCCCGCCGAGCCAGCCGAAGGTCCAGGCGCCGATCATGTTAAAGAGCGCGATGGTCATCAGCGCCACCGCCCCCATCGCTGGGCTCGCCCCGACATCGACCAGATAGGCCGGCAGGTGCATGCTGATGAACATCACCTGGAAGCCGCAGACGAAGAACCCGACGGTCAAGAGCCAGAAGCCGCGATGGCCGCCGGCCTCGCCAAGGGCGGCACGGATACTCTGCTCGCCACCGGTACGGGCGGCGCGAGGGGCGGCCCCCGACATCGCCCAAGCAAACGGCACGATCATCCCGGCCATCGCCGAGAGCGCCAGGAGACTGGTGACCCACTGGTAGTCCGACAGCAGGCTCTGGCTCGTCGGCACGATCATTATCTGGCCGAGGGTGGCGCTCGCGGTCACCGTACCGAGCCACATACTGCGCTTCTCCTCGGGCGCGATCTGCCCGACCACCGAGAGAATCAGCGGCAGCCCGCAGGAGCTGAGCCCGACCCCGGCGAAGAACCCACCGCCGATCAGCATGCCGGTCGGGGTCGTGAACTGGGTCATCGAAAGGATGCCGGCGGCGAACAGCAGCCCGCCGAGCATGATGGTGCGCGGCGCACCCCACTTGACCGCCAAGGCGCCGGCGAAGGGGGCCGCCACCCCGATCATCAGGTTCTGCGTCGCCAGCGCTAGCGACAGGATCTCGCGGCCCCAACCCAGGTCGAGCGAGATCGGCCGCATGAAGAGCCCGAAGCTCTGGCGGACGCCGAACGAGGTGATGACGATCAGCGCACCGCAGACCAACACGAAGCCGGGTCGACGCCAGAACGGAATGGCCATGTATCGGGTTCCTAACCCATTTGGCCCTCGCAATGGGCCGTCTCTGAATTAAGATATATACCCGAAAAAGCAAGCACCGATGCTAAGTAGGACATCGGAGGATGAAGCGATAATGAGCGGATACGACCTCGCCTACCTCGCCCTCGTGGTCGCCGATATGCAGGCGGCGGAGGGGTTCTTCGGCGACGCGCTGAATTTGAAGCGAACCGATTTGAGAATCGTGGATCGAACGATCCCGATGTTCGGGGTGGGCAAGTCGGCGCTCGCCTTGTTCGCGCCCGACGACCCGTTTCTCGACGAGGCCGCCGCACCCGGGGTCCACCACATGGCGCTGGTGTCGGGCGATCCCGAGGCGGCGGCGCACGGCCTACCGGTCGTGGACACGATGGAAGGGCCGGGCGGGGCACGCCAAGCGCTGATAGACCCCGCGGCGACCTGCGGGGTCCGAACACGGTTCTCCGAACCGATCGAATACGAAAGCGGCCCCGAGGGGCCTGTCGAGCGGATCGACCATCTCGGCATTGCCAGCGCCGATAACGAGGCGGCGATCCGGGTGTTTTGCGACAATCTCGGCTGTCCCTTGGAGAGCCAGCAGACCGACCTCGAAATCCGCACCGTGGTCGAATCTTTCACCTCGGACAAATACGGCGTGGTCCGCCACGAGCGGCCGGAGGAGATCGTCGGCGGGTTGCGCGACGCCTTCATCACCATCGGCGATTGCGAGCTCGAGTTCCTCGAGGATTTCGACCCCAACCTGAAGCCGCGCGAGATCAGGGCCGACCAGGCGGGCAACACCAAGGGCGACCAGAGCGCCATCGCGCGCTATGTCGAGCGCCGCGGCCCGGGCCTGCACCACCTCGGCCTCAAGACTCCGGACATCAACGCGCTGCTGCCGAAGCTCGCCGATGCCGGCTACCGGATGATCGACACCGTGGGCCGGCCCGGCGGCCGGGCGTCCCTCATCGGCTTCGTCCACCCGTCGAGCTTCGGCGGCGGCCTGGTGGTGCATTTCGTCGAGCGCGAGGAGGTCTGACCCTCAATCATAAAAAAGGTGCCTGGCACCTTTTATACCTTTTATTAGTAAACGATATCAATAACTTGATAAAAATATGGGGTCATGATTAAAAGGTGCCTAGCACCTCTTTTGTCATGGATTCCGAGTTCGCGCGTCGCGCGCCCCGGAATGACGCAGGAGAGGTCCCCCTAACCCACGGCGCCGCTGTCGCGCAGCTTGGCGATCTCTTCCGCCGCGTAACCGAACTCGGCGAGCACCTCGTCGGTGTGCTCGCCGTGGCCGGGGGCGAGCATCGGGGCCACCTTCTCGGCGCCCTCGATCCAGAGCGGGCTGTCGACGGTAAGCTCGGCCCCGGCGCGCTCGTCCTCGATCGGCGTCAAGGCGCCCGAGGCCCGCATCTGCGGGTCGTCCGGGATGTCCTCGACCCGGCGGATCACGCCGAAGGTGAAGCCGCCGGCGGCGAGCCGCTCGCGCCAATGGGCGAGGTCGGCCGCGAGGAAGGCCTGGTCCATGAGCTCGGTCAGCGCGCTCGCGTTCTCAACCCGGCTCGCGGTGTCGGCGAAGCGCGGATCGTCGGCGAGCTCGGGCATGCCGATGCACTCCGCGAACTCGGCCCAACGGTCCTCCTGGGTGAGCATCACCAGTTGGAACCACTGCCCGTCCCGGGCGACATAGAGGTTGTTCAGCGGGTTGACCGCCTCCTCGCGTGGCGGCCGGCGCGGCACCACGCCGCCGCAGAGCACCGCCTGGACCTGCAGCGCGTTCCACCACAGACCGTTGGCGATCAGCGAGGTCTGCACCAAGGTGCCCTTGCCGGTGCGCTCGCGCCGGTAGAGGGCGGCCATGATCCCGCCGAACAGCGAGATCGCCGTCGGGTGGTCGCCCATCCCCGGCATCGAGCGCCCGGGCGGCGCATCGGGCGCCGGCTTGACCAAATCCATCAGCCCCGAGCGGGCCCAGAGCGCGGTGCTGTCGAAGCCGGTGTGGTCGGCCTCCACGCCCGCCTCGCCATAGGCCGTGACCGAGCCATAGATCAGCCGCTCGTTGACCGGACGCATGTCCTGCCAGCGAATGCGCAGGCGCTCGCGCACCGGCAGCGGCATGTTGGTGATGAAGACGTCGGCCTCGGCCACGAGCCTCAGCAAGACCTCCCGCCCCTCGTCGGTCTTGAGGTCGACGATGATGCCGCGCTTGTTGCGGTTGTCCATGATCCAGTGGTGCGCGACGTCGCTTTCCGGATAGCCCGGCCCGATCATGCGGTGGCGGTAGGTGTCGCCGCGCCCCGGCGGCTCGACCTTGATCACGTCGGCGCCGAAGTCGGCCATCACCGTCGCCGCCGCGGGTGCGGCGATGAACGAGGCGACGTCGAGCACCTTGATGCCCTCGAGGATGCGGTTGGATTCGGCCATGTCTCGGCTCCGAAAATAAATTTCGTGCCATTGAAGACACGGCATCCCGGTTAGGCAAGCGGCACCGTTGACACCGTGAGCCCGACGCGACACTTTCTCCCGGACCCCAAACCCGGCCGGCGGCAGGCATGATCAAGCTAAACGGCGTCACCAAGAGCTTCGGCGACAACCACATCCTGACCGGCGTCGATTTGGCGCTCGACGAGGGCGACTCGCTGGTGCTGATCGGCGGCTCGGGCAGCGGCAAGTCGCTGCTGCTGAAATGCATGATCGGGCTGGTCGAGCCCGACGCGGGTTCGGTCGAGATCGACGGCCACGACGCGCGCCGCATGTCGGGGCGCGACCGCAAGGCGTTCGAGACCCGCTTCGGCATGCTGTTCCAGTACGGCGGCCTGTTCGACAGCCTGCCGGTCTGGGAGAACATCGCCTTCCGGCTGCTGCAGGATTCGGCCTGGGACCCGAAGCGCGCGCGCGAGGCGGCGGACGATCGCTTGGCCATGGTCGGGCTCGAGGCCGAGGTCGGCGACCTCTACCCGGCCGAGCTCTCGGGCGGCATGCAGAAGCGCGTCGGCCTGGCGCGGGCGATCGCGACCGACCCCGAGGTGCTGTTTCTCGACGAGCCGACCGCGGGGCTCGACCCGATCATGTGCAACATCATCTACGAGATGATCCAGAAGAACGTAAACGAGCTCGGCGCGACCTCGTTCGTGATCACCAGCGACATGACGGGGGCGTTGAAGATCTCGAACCGGATGGCGGTGCTGCACGAGGGGCGGATCGTCTGGGACGGGCCGACCGCCGACGTCGAGGCCTCGGGCAACGCGGACGTCGACCAGTTCATCCACGCCGCCTCCGGCCGCAGTGCCTAATAAAATCAATAACTTATAAAATGGGGACAGTCCCCATTTAATTACGTCGGGCCGATGCCGGCGACCGTGGTGCGGTGCATGACCCGGCGGTAGCGCGCTTTCTCCCACGATCTGCCGCGGTGCATGCAGCAGCGGTTGTCCCACATCACCAGGTCCATGGGCCGCCATTTGTGGGCGAAGACGTATTCCGGCCGGGTCGCGAACTCGACCAGCTCGCCGATCAGCGCCCTGCCCTCCTCGATGTCCATGCCCTCGATATGCGAGGCGTGCGATCCGACGTAGAAGTTCTTGCGCCCGTTGACCGGGTTCTCGCGCACCACCGCCTGGCGCACCGGCGGGACCTCGTCCGCCTCCTCTTCATTGAATAAATCCGGCGCGATCAGGCTGCGCGAATAGAGGATGCTGTGCTCGGCGACGAGGCCCTCGATCCGCTGCTTCGTCTCCGCCGGCAGGTCGGCATAGGCGGCGCGCATCGAGGCGAACTCGGTATCGGCGCCCGTGGGCGGGACCTCGCGCCCCGACAACAGCGAGGCCGTCGCCGGCACCGCCTTGAACGAGCTGTCGGAATGCCACATCTCGTTGCCCGAGTTGAAGACCATGCGGTGGTCGTCGGGCGGGATGATCTCGTCGGTCTCGGGATGGACGTTGGCGATGATCGCGATCTCGGTGCCGCCGCCCTCGTTGATGATGACCGTCTTCTCGAGCGCGCCGAAGCGCCGGCTGAAATCCGCCTGCTGATCGTCGTCGATGTCCTGATCCCGGAACACCAGCACCGAATGCTGGTTGAACAGCCGCTCGACCTCGGCGAAATCCTCCGCCGAGACCCCGGCCGCGATGTCGATACCCCTGACCTCGGCGGCGAAACGCTTCGAGAGCTTTTGGTGGGTCACCGTCATAACGACATCATCCCAAGCCCGGCGGCGGGGGGCAAGTCATCGGGTTCTTGCCGATGGGTCCCGCCAACACAAACAAAGAGCCCCGCTTGGCGAGGCTCTAGTTCAAGTGGCTTTGGTTGGATCGACTCCAGTCGGAACCGATCGTTCGCGATTTACTTCAGATAGGTCCCCTTCAAGGACTGTGCGTCGCCCCAAAGTTTGTAGTTCTTGCGAAAGGCATAGAAATGGTCGGCGACCTTCTTGAAGAGCGGGTCCTTGGCCGATTCTTCCTTGACCACCGCCTGCCAGGCTTTTTCGAACTTGGCGAGGGTCGCGTCGGGCCAGCGATGATTGGTGACACCGTATTTGCCCTTCATTTCCGTCATCGCCTTCCAATTCTTGGCTTCGGTTTCGGCGTAAGTGTGCATCACGCTTTCGCCGGTCGAGATCTCGATCATCGCCTTGTGCTGGTCGGACAGCTTGTTCCAGGCGGTCTTGTTCATCAACAGCTCGGCAACCGAGACCTGCTGATGCCAGCCCGGGTAATAGTTATTTTTCGCGATCTGGTAGAAGCCGAGCTTGATGTCGATGGTCGGCATCGAGAACTCGGTGGCGTCGATGACGCCGCGCTCGAGGGCCGGATAGATGTCGGCGCCCGCGAGCAGCTGGGTCGCAACGCCCAACTTCTGCATGACCTTGGCGCCCAAGCCGTAGAACCGCATCTTCAGACCCTTGATCTGTTCGAGCGATTTGATCTCGGTCTTGAACCAGCCCGAGGTCTCCGCCCCGATGGCGAAGCTGTCGAACGCGATCAGGTCGTGTTTGTCGTAGATCTCCTGTTTCATCTCGTTGCCGCCGCCGAACCATTTCCAGGCCATGAACTCGCCGATCTGCGGGCCGAACGGCACCGTGGAGAAGAACGAGAGCGCCGGATATTTGGCGGTGTGGTAGCCGGGCGTGGTCCAGCACGATTCGAGCGAGCCCTTGGAGACCGCATCGAAGCATTCCAACGACGGCACCAATGCACCGGGTTCGAAGAATTTGATCTCGAGCGTGCCGCCGGACAGGCGCTTGATGTTCTTGGCGAAGCGCACGCCCGAGGTGCCGAGGTGCGGCAACGTGCCGCCGAAGGTGCTCTGCATCTTCCAGCGCACTTTCTTTTGAGCATCGGCCGGCGGGCTGAGCGCGAGCATCAATCCACCGACGAGACCGATGGCCAAGCTAAATTTGAGTATGCCTCTAAGTTCCATGGTTTTGTCTCCTCC
>JASLSL010000345.1 GCA_030743445.1 Alphaproteobacteria bacterium | reverse complement strand
ATCGGCGCCTCGATCCGCAACCCGGCGCATTATTGCGGCGTCTACGGTCACAAGCCGACCTACGGCATCGTGCCGGTGCGCGGTCTGGCGACGCCCGGTGTCCTGGCGCCGGGCGACATTTCGGTCGTCGGGCCGATGGCGCGTAGTGCGGAGGACCTCGCCCTCGAGCTCGGCATCGTCGCCGGGCCGGACGAGATGGACGCCCCCGGCTGGCGGCTCGCCCTGCCGAAGCCGCGCCGGAAATCGCTCAAGGGCTACCGGATCGCGGTGATGCTCTCCGATCCGGTCTGCCCGGTCGATTCCGCCTATAGCGATCGCATCCAGGCGGTCGCCGAGGCCGCCGCCAAGGCCGGCGCCGAGGTCGATTTCAAGGCGCGGCCGAAGATCGACATGCAGCGCAGCCACGACATCTACATCCAGCTCTTGCGCGGGGTGACCTCGGCGCGCCTGCCGGTCGAGGAGTTCGAGAACAATCTCGCCAAGGCGGCGGCGCTCGACGACGACGACACGACCTACCCGGACCAGCAGGTCCGGGCCGCGGTCCAGTACCATCGCGACTGGGTCGGCGCCAACGAGGAACGCATGCACATGCGCTGGGCATGGCACGAGTTCTTCCGGGAGTGGGACGTGCTGCTGTGTCCGACCGCCTCGACCGACGCCATGGCGCACGACCAGGAAGGCGAGCGCTGGGAGCGCTTCATCAACGTCAACGGCGAGCCCCAGAGCCAGGTCGACCAGCTGTTCTGGGCCGGCATGAGCGGCGTCGTCTACCTGCCCTCCACAATCGCGCCCGCGGGCCTGACGCCGGCCGGGCTGCCGACCGGGGTGCAAATCGTCGGGCCGCATCTCGGCGATCTCCAGACCATCGATTTCGCCCGGCTGCTGGCCGACGAGATCGGCGGGTTCCAAGCGCCCCCAGGTTATGACTAGGAGCTACGATTGAGTCCGGTCACGATCGCGACGACCGGTCCGCTATAAGCCGCCGAAGGCGAGCAGGCCCGAATCAAGATCCAGCCGCTCCATCAGCCGGCGGCCGACGAGATTGCGCAACGTCTCGGTCGTGCCGCCGCCGAGGCTTCCGTACCGAACGCCACGATAGTTGCGCGCCACCGCGAACTCGTTGGTAAAACCGTAGCCGCCGTGGACCTGGACGCCTTCGCTGCAAACTTCGATCGCGGTTTCGTTGACGAATATCTTGGCCATCGCGGCAAGCGTCGGGTCCGGAAAGGGATCGGCGCTCGCCGCGGCGCGATACAACAGTCCGCGCCCCGCCTCGATCTTGGTGTACATGTCGGCCGCTTTCCATTGCATGCCCTGGAAATCCCCTATCGCCCGGTCGAAGGCCCGGCGCTCGCGCATATACTTGACCGATTCCTCCAGGGAGGACTCGGCGAGGCCGAGACAGATCGCTGGATTGAGGCAGCGCTGAGTGTTGAATGCATGCATCAGCGTCCTCAGCGAATCGCCCTCCAGCAACAGATGGTCGCGTGGCGTCTCCACGCCATCGAACCGAACGTCGGACAAATACTCGCCCCCCATCGTGTGATGGGCGGCGTTGATCTCGAGGCCAGCGGCGCCTTGCTCGACCAGCGCGCAGCCGATTCCCTCGCGCCCCGCGATGCCGCCGACCCGCGTGAACACGACGAAGAGCTGGGCTTCTTCGGCGCGGCTGATCAATGTCTTGGCGCCGTCGATGACGACACGATCGTCCGAAATTTCCGCATTGGTCCGCATGTTCGCGAGGTCGGTGCCGGCATCCGGCTCGGTCATGCAGATCGCCAGGATGCACTCGCCCTTGGCGATGGCCGGCAGCCATTTCCGCTTCAGGTTCTCGGGCGCAAAAGTCGAGATGATGCGGGTTTGCACGCCGACCTCGCCGAGCGCCGCCATCGCCGTGACGTAGCATCCCTTGGCGATCTCCTCCAAGACCAGGACGGTATCCAGCACGTTGGCGCCCATGCCGCCGTATTCCTCCGGCACCGCCATGCCGAGAACGCCGATTTCCGCCAGCGCCGCCATGTTGTCGTGGGGAAAGGCGCCATCGAGCCATCGCATCGCATTCGGGGCGATAACCGATTTGCGCACACGGGCGACCGTCTCGAGTATCTGCCTTTGGTCTTCGCTCAGAGTGAAGTCCACGTCTTGTCCTCCCTGGCTATGTCTAGATCGATGCCTCGACGGTGTCGACGAGCGCCTCGATCGTGGGACACACCGTGACGCCCGCCGCCTCGAACGCCATCCGTTTCGTCTCGACGGCGCCATGCGGACCGTGAACCAAGGCACCCGCATGCCCCATGGTCACACCTTCCGGTGCGCCGCCGCCAGCGACGATCGCGAACACCGGCTTGCCGAATCCATCGGCCTCGATCGTCGCCGCGAATTCCTCTTCTTCGTTACCGCCGATCTCGCCGATCACGATCAAGGCCCGTGTCGCATCGTCCTGATGGAAGAACGGTGCGAGCTCAGCGAATCGTGTCCCTTTCACCGGATCGCCCCCGACGCCGATCCAAACCGATTGCCCGATGCCGCGGGCGGCGAGACGGTATCCCACTTCGTAGGACAGGGTGCCGCTGCGCGACATTATGCCCACCGGTCCCGGCAGCAACGAGGCGTTCGGAAGAAAGCCGAGCTTCAGCCGATTGCCCGGGATCGCCATACCCGGAGTCGAAGGGCCGATCCAAACCGCGCCGGCGCGCCGCACTTCACGCAAGGCACGCAGCGAGTCCAGCGTGCGCATGCCCTCGGCGACCGAGACGATCACGTCGATCCCCGCCGAGACCGCTTCGATGACGGCTTCCGCGGTGCTCTCCGGCCGCACCATGACGACGCTGGCGACCGCCCCGGTCGCCGCCACCGCGGCCGCGCAATCCGGGAACACGGGCAAGCCGTCCACGCTTTCCCGGTCCACGTTCGGCGATACGCCGCCGACGACATTGGTTCCAAAGGCCCGCATGAGACCGGCATGTCGGCGCCCCTGCCGTCCGGTGAGGCCCTGCACGATTACCGGTGCACCCTCCCGCATGATCGTCCCCAGGTTCACCGGTTGTCTCCGCCGTCGAGATGACCCGCGACGGCGTCGAGGGCCCGACCCAGATCCGGCTCGATATGGATTCGATCGCCAATCGGAGCGAGTACCTCTCTTGCCTCCTCGAGGTCGTTGCCGACGAGCCGGGCCACGATCGGCGCGCGCAGTTTCGGCGTCGCTTCCAGGGCGTCGAGCAGCAGGCGGGCGAATTCGCCGAGGTGGGTGATGCCGGCGAATATATTGACCAGCACGACCCGGAGCGCGGGTGCGGCGGCGAACCGTGCGAGGACCTCGATCAGCCGGGCCGGGTCGCCGCGCAATTCGCCGGTGCGGATGTCGAGGAAGTTCAAGGGCCGCAAACCCTGCGCCCGAAGCTCGTCGATCAGCATCATCGAAAGGCCCGCGCCGGTCGTCAGCAGGCCGATCGATCCGTCGGGATCGAGCTCGACGTAATCGAAGCCGTTCTCGCGCTTGAAACGGGCGGACGGGTAGGCGTCGCCACGACGGTCTAGGATGTCGTCGAGCAACCGGTTGCGACCGAACGCGTTGTCGTCGACGACCAGTTTGGCATCGCCCGCGATCCAGGCGCCGTCGGCCAGGGCGAACAGCGGGTTAATCTCCAGGAGCAGCGCCTCGAGCGACAAGAAGATCGGCGTGAGCAACTCGCAAGCCGAGATCAACGCGGCGCGTGTCGTGTGCGAAACGTCGTCCGACAGATCGCCGTCGACGAGCCGCCGGGCAGCATCCGTAATGGCGACCGCGTCGGGCGCCGCGACGGCTGTCGCCAACGAGCCGCCGCACCGGGCGGATGCCTCGATCTCGGTACCGCCCTCGGCGGAAAGCAATACCCTGATCCCGGCTTCGGTTGGATCCACCATCAAGGAAAGATAGGCCTCGGCGGCGTTCTCGATACGTCGCTCGACCTGCACCGCGCCGACCGGATGGGCCGAAATCCGGGCGCCGAGAAGGTCACGCACCGCCGCGCGCAGGCCCGACTCCTCGTCGACCACCCGAACGCCGCCCGCCTTGCCGCGGCCGCCGGCGGGAATCTGCGCCTTGACGACCCACGGGCCGGCCGGCAGCACGGCATCGTCCAACGCGGACGTACTCTCGATCAAGATGCCGTCCGGAATCCGGATTCCGCCTCGCGACAGGAGTGTCTTCGCGTCATGTTCGAGCAGAAACATCGTCACGCTTCGTGGCTGGATTTGAACCGACGGACATTACCCGATGGATCGGCGGCTGGACAGGCTGCGCCAAGGCGTCTCCGAGCCTTCGAACCGATTGGCGAGCTTCGGCATTTCTGGTACATCCCCGCTTGGCCCCGGGTTACGGGACGGGGGTCGGCAGCTTAGTTTCATACTCCGGGAGACTTACCATGGCGGACGCGAAACCCCGCATCGGGTTCATCGGCCTCGGGCTGATGGGCCAAGCCTTCACCCGGCGCCTGGTCGCCCGCGGCTACGCGGTGACCGGTCATGACATCGACGCGGACAAGATAAAACTCGCCGAGGGGCACGGGGTCACGGGGGCGGGGAGTGCGGCCGAAGTCGCGGCGGCGAGCGACATCGTCCAGGTTTGCGTCATCGACACCCCGGCGGTGGAATCCGTGGTGTTCGGGGCCGGTGGCGTCGCCGAGGCGGACCCGGTCGGCAAGGTGCTGGTCGACCACTCGACGACCGTCGTCCAGGCGACGAGGGACATGGCGGCGCGGCTCGAGGCAGACTCGGGCATGGCGTGGATCGACGCTCCGGTCTCGGGCGGCCCGCCGGCAGCTGAGGAAGGCAATCTCGCGATCATGGCGGGCGGCACCGACATCGCGATCGAGGTCGTCATGCCGGTGATGGAGCAACTCGCCGGCACGTTCACCCATATGGGACCGGTCGGCGCCGGGCAGGTCACCAAGATGATCAACCAGGTCCTGGTGCTGACCAACTATGCGGTCATCGCCGAGGCGGCGAAGTTGGCCGAGGCCGGTGGCATCGACGCCGAGAAGATTCCCGCCGCACTCGCCACCGGGCACGCCGGCAGCAACCTGTTGAACGCGCTCTACCCGCGCATCCTGGCGCGCGACTTCGAGCCGCTCGGCCGGGCGCGACAGATCCTGAAGGACCTCGATATGCTGCACGACCTGGCGAAGCAGCTCGAGGCGCCGACGCCAATGGCCGACCAGGCGCGGACGCTGTTCCGTCTGCTGTGCAGCCGCGGCCACCAGGACCTCGACGGCGCCGCCATCTTCAAGCTCTACGACAAGGACCCGGTCTGAGGGGGTAACCCTCTCGTTCGTCATTCCGGGGCGCGCGATGCGCGAACCCGGAATCCATGCCGGAGAGACCCAAACAGCATCAACCTGCAGTCAGAGTGTGTTCAGGCATGGATTCCCGCTTTCGCGGGAATGACGTCGTGGGTTTAAAGTTCGATCCGGTAATACCTGGCGGCGTTGTCGCGGAACAGCTTGCGTTGGTCTTCCTCGGGCAGGTCGGCGACGATCTCGCGGAAGCCGTTCATGATCGTGTCGTAGTCGGCGACCACGCCGTCGACCGGGAAGTTGCTTGCGAACATGCAGCGCCCGGCCCCGAACACCCGGATCGCCGCCAGCACCACGTGCCGGTTGTCGCCGACCGTCCACGGCCGGCCCTTGACGCCGAGGCCCGATATCTTGATCGCGGTGTTGGGCTCGGCCGCGAATTCCTGCAATGCCTGGAGCCATCCGGCGAGGCCCTCCTCGCTGCGGTCGGACGGCAGGCCGGTGTGGTCGAGGACGATCGTGGTCCCGGGGAAGTCGCGGGCGAGTTCGGCCGCCTCCGGCAGATGCCACCACGGCGTCTGCAGGTCGTAGGTGAAACCATGCATTGCCATCAGCGCATAGCCGGCGCGGAACTTCGGGTCGCCCATCGAGCCCGGCGCCCCGGGCTCGACGTCGGCGGGCGAGGCGCCGGCGGCCGGTTTCTGACGCACCCCGCGCACTAGGGGAAAGGCGGCGTGGCCGGCCAACACGTCCGCGATGTCGTCGCGCGCGAACCAGGCCTGGCCGACGACGGCGTGCGGGAAGCCGTGCGCCTCCGCGATCTCGTGCACCCAGCGGGTCTCGGCGACCGGAT
The DNA here is from genome assembly GCA_030743445.1 of Alphaproteobacteria bacterium. GTDB lineage: Bacteria > Pseudomonadota > Alphaproteobacteria > UBA8366 > UBA8366 > JASLSL01. The sequence goes on along the minus strand of JASLSL010000345.1, from coordinate 11,826 downwards.
CGGCCGGGTCGAACTCGGCCTCCATATGAACCGAGGCGACCAGGTTCTGGTTTGCGGTATCGCGTCGAAAGTCCGCCGGCAGGTAGTTGCGGCGGATGCCAGTGTAGTCGCCGTATCGGAACTCGATCGGCGGATCGTCCTGGAGCCACGGATAGCGGTTGGCGCCGAGGTCCCAGAAATGGTGGTGCGCGTCAATCAGAGGCAGGAGCTCGGTCACGGCATTCCTTTCAACCGCGTGCCTTTCGGGTCGAAGAACGGGACGAGCGATCCGGTCGCGGCGGCCCGCTCGCCGGCGATGTCGATCTCGTAACCGTCGCGCGCGGCGACTTCTTCAGCCGGCGCGCCGTCGAGCCGAACGTATCCCATTGCGACACTCGTTCCCACACTATGACCGAACGCGGCCGAGGTGACCTGACCGACGATCGCGCCATCACGCCGGATCGGCTCGTCGCCGATCGGAAAGGCGTTGTCGTCGTCGAGCCTGAAGAACAGCAACCGCCGGTCGACCCCGGCCTCGCGCTGGCGCTGCAATGCCTCGCGGCCGATGAAATCGTCCTCGCGGTCGAGCTTGACAGCGAAACCGAGCCCGGCCTCGAGTGGCGTATCGTCCGGCCCCACATCGTGGCCCCAAGCGCGATAGCCCTTTTCGACCCGCAGCGAGGTCAACGCGAATGCGCCCGCATCCCGCAGCCCATACGGTTCGCCGGCAGCGAACAGGGCATCGTAGAGCGCCGACGCCTCGGCGATGGGGAGATAAAGCTCCCAGCCGAGCTCGCCCATATAGGAGATGCGGCTGGCCCGGGCGGCGAGGCCGGCGAGTACGATCTCGCGCGAGGCGAGGTAGGGGAAGGCCTCGTTGTCGAGCGCCGCGCCGGTCAACGAGGCTAACAGATCGCGCGACTTGGGGCCCATCACGGCGAGCACCGCCAAGTCCTCGGTCACATTCGATACCTCGACCCTGGCGCCGGGGCCGAGATGCGAGCGGATCCAATGGAGGTCGCGGACCGGCTGGGCGGTGCCGGTGACCAGCAGGTATTCGATCTCCGAAAACCGGGTCACGGTGAGATCGCTCTCGATGCCGCCCGCGGCGTTCAACATCGCGGTGTAGACGACGCGGTCCGGCGTCACCGCCATGTCGTTGGCGCAGAGATGCTGCATCGCCGCCTCGGCATCCGGACCTTCGAGCTTGAGCTTGCCGAACGAGGTTTGGTCGAACAGGGCGACGTCCTCGCGCGCCGCGCGATGCTCGGCCGCGACACGATCGAACCAAGCCGGCCGCCCAAAGCTCAACGCACGCTCGCCGCCGCCCGCCGGGTCGAACCAATCGGCCCGCTCCCAGCCCATCCGTTCGCCGAAATTCGCCCCCTTGGCTGCGAGCCGCTGGTAAAGCGGGCTTTGTCGGAGGTCGCGGCCGGTCTCCAATTCGCGGCCCGGAAAAGCGATCGCGTAATGGTCGCCCAGCACCTCGGGAATGCGCTCCCGCAATACCGTCTCGTCGCATTGGCAATCGGCAAAGCGGCACGGATCGACCGGCCAGAGATCGAATTCCGGTTGTCCCGCGGCGATCCAATGGGCGAGCGCCCGGCCGATCCCGCCCGCACTGGCGATCCCCATCGAGTTCATCGCGCAGCCAAGAAACAAGCCGCCGAGTCCGGGCGCCTCACCGACCAGGGGCGAGCCGTCCGGGGTGAAACTTTCGGGACCGTTGAGCAGGGTGCGCGCCTCCGCCGTCTCGAGCGCCGGAATCCGGTGCAACGCGTTCAGCATCATCGGTTCGAAATGGTTCCAGTCCTCGTTCAGCAGGTCGAAGGAGAATTCGGCCGGCAGGTCCGAGACCGCAAGCGGCTTGCCGTGCGGCTCGAAGCAACCGACCAGGAGCCCACCTACGTCGTCGCGGATATAGAGGTGGCCGTCGTGGTCGCCGAGGGTCGGCAGGTGCCACTCGATTCCGTCGATCGGCTTGGTCAGAAGATAGAAATGCTCGCAGGCGTAGAGCGGCAGCGACAGGCCGGCGAGCTTCGCGACCTCGCGGCTCCAGAGGCCCGCGCAGAGCGCCACCGCCTCGCATTCGATCGTCCCTGTCTCGGTTTTCACGCCGGCGACACGGCCGTCCTCGATCCGGAAACCGGTGACCGGCGTGTCTTGGAAAATCTTGGCGCCCTTTGCGCGGGCCCCCTTGGCGAGCGCCGCCGAAAGGTCGCTCGGATTGACCCGTCCGTCGTTCGGCGAGTAGACGGCGCCGATCACGTCGTCGGTCCGCATCAACGGCCACAACTCGCCGGCCTCCTCGGCCCCAATGACGTGGCACTCGATGTCGAACAGCTCCGACAGCGCCGCTTGGCGCTTGATGTGGGTGAAGCGATCCGGATTGGTCGCGATGCTGAGGCTACCGGTCCGGGTCCAGCCTGTCGCCTGGCCGGTCTCCGCTTCGATCCGGGCGTACAATTCGGCGCTGTACTTGATGAGCCGGGTCAGGTTGCGGGTCGAACGCAGGGTGCGGACTTGCGCGGCCGAATGCCAGGTGGTGCCGCAGGTCAGCTCCTTGCGTTCCAGCAGCACCGCGTCCGAAATGCCGATCTCCGCCAAGTGGTAGAGCGTGCTGAGGCCGATGGCGCCACCGCCGATGACCACGACCCGGGCGCGATCCGGCAGGTCGGCAGCCATCGCCCTAACCGATGCGGTGGTTGTCGACCGCGTCCATGTCGAAGGTAAAGCCGACACCGGGCCCTTCCGGCATCGCGATCACGCCGTCCGCGAGCTTCATCTCCTCGTTGTAGAGCGTGGCGAACCACGGCATGTGCTCGAGATAGATCGCGTTCGCCAAGGCGCCGCAGAGCACCAGGCTCTGCTCGGAGAAGATATGCGGCGAGACCGGGATACCGTGTTCCGCGGCCAGCGCCGCCGCCTTGCGGAACTCGGTATAGCCGCCCATGCGTTGCAGGTCGGGCATCAAGATGTCCGCCGCCTTGGCCTCGATCATGCCCTGCATGCCGTGGCTGGTGTACTCGGTCTCGCCCGAGGCGACCGGCACCTCCAGCGCCGCGGCGATCGCGGCATGGCCCTCGAAATCGTAATACGGCACCGGCTCCTCGAACCAGGCGAGGTTGAACGGCGCGAGCTGGGTGCCGAGTTCGATCGCGTGCTCGACGGTCAGGCCTTGATTCGAATCCGACATCAGGTCGATCTCGGGGCCGATCGCCTCGCGAACCGCGGCGACGCGGGCCACGTCCTCGGCGATGTCGGGCTTGCCGAGGCGGATCTTCATAGCGCGGAAGCCTTCCTCGATGAAGTCCTTGGCCTGGGCGACCAACTCGTCGGTGCCGAGCGACAGCCACAGCCCGCCGCTGGCATAGGCCTTGACGCCGTCGCGGCATTCGCCCCAGAGCTTGTGCAGCGGCTCGCCCGCCGCCTTGCCGACGATATCCCAGCAGGCGACGTCGACCGCCGAGACGCCGATGATGGTGATCCCCTTGTGGCCGAGGAAATTCAGGTCGCGCCAGATATCGGCCCAGATCGCCTCGATGTCGTGCGGGTCGCGCCCGACCACATGGTGCTCGAGGCTCCTCACCATGGCGTCGATCACGTCGAGCCGGATCGAGCTCAAAGTGAAGGCGTAGCCCTCGCCGACCAATCCCTCGTCGGTCGCGAGCGACGTCAGCACGCAGCCGACCGAGCGGATGTCGTGGATCGAGGTCTCGAGCGGCGGGTCGATTGGCAACTCGACCAAGGTCGTGCCAAGGCCGGTGATCTTCATGCGGCTCCCTCCCGTTAGGCTCGAATTTTCTCGACCCTAGCGCCCGGGAGCCGGGCCGGCAACGCGCCGGCTGGCCCGCCTAGTGAATCAAGCGGGTGAGCCAGAACAGGCCGCCGGCGATGACCGCGGTCGAGGGCACGGTGACGATCCAGGCGGCGGCGATGGTCATCACGTGCTGGCGGCGCACCAGCTTGCGGCGGGCGGCGCGCACCGCCGGATCTTCCTTCTCCGAGGGCTTCAGGCCGTTGCGGTAGCGGCCGTGGTTGATGTGGGTCCGCCGACCGGTCCACCACTCGCGATAGAAGCCGACCCCGAACACCGCGCCGACCGCGATATGGGTGGTGCTGACCGGCAGACCGAGGGCGGACGCGATCAGCACCGTGATCGCCGCCGAGAGCGCCACGCAATAGGCGCGCATGGGGTTCATCTTGGTGATGTTGGAACCGACCATGCGGATCAGCCGGGGGCCGAACAGCGCGAGGCCGGCGGCGATGCCGAGCGCGCCGATGACCATGACCCAAAGCGGGATCGTGACCTTGGCGGCGACCGCGCCGGTGCCGGCGGTGGCGACGATCGCGGCGAGCGGTCCGACCGCGTTGGCCACGTCGTTCGAGCCGTGCGCGAAGGACAGCAGCGCGGTCGAGCAGATCAGCGGGATCGTGAACAGGGTGCGGATCGACTTGTTGCGGTTTTCCATGCCATGGGCGGCGCGCACGATGACCGGCCGGAGAATCGCATAGGCCGCCGCACAGGCGCCTCCGCCGATGGCGAAGACGACCCAGGGCTCGGGCCGCCACACCCGCTTCAACCCCTTGACCATCAGGTACATCGAGAAGACGCCGACCATCAGCGCCACCAGCACCGGGACCCAGCGCTTGGCGCCGGCGATCTTGTCCGGCTGGTAGATGATGAACGCCTTGATGAAGGCGAGAAAGATGGCGGCGATGACGCCCCCCAGGAACGGCGAGATCACCCAACTCGCGGCGATCTTGCCCATCGTCGGCCAGTTGACGACGGCGAAGCCGGCCGCCGCGATGCCGGCGCCCATCACGCCGCCGACGATCGAATGGGTGGTCGAGACCGGGGCGTTGAGGTAGGTCGCGATGTTGATCCAGAGTGCGGCGGCCAGGAGCGCCGACATCATCGCCCAGACGAAGGTCGTGCCGTCGGCGAAGGCCTCGGCGTCGATGATGTTCTTGGAGATCGTCCGGACCACGTCGCCGCCGGCTATCAGGGCGCCGGCGCCCTCGAAGACCGCGGCGATGACCAGCGCGCCGCCGAGGGTCAGCACCTTGGAGCCGACCGCCGGACCCATGTTGTTGGCGACGTCGTTGGCGCCGATGTTCATCGCCATGTAGCCGCCGAGCACGCCGGCGATGATGATGAAAGCCCGGTTCTCCATCTCGCCGGTGACGAGCGAAGCGGCCGCCCAGATGGCGACCAGGAACAGCAGCCCGAGTCCGATTTTGGCGAAACTTTGCGCGACGTCGTGGGTCGCTTCTTCGATCCGACCTAGCTTGGTCAGATCCTTGCTCAGGGTTTCTTTGAACACGGGTTTGCGATATTCCGTTCGCGTTGGCGATCCGGCAACGGGACCACGCAGGAATGAACCGTTTCCGCGCGCCGTTTCACATATTTGCCGGCCCCGCGCAACGGTGTTTCCGTGAACCGCGGGAACTTTGGCCCGACTCGCGACAATCGGTCGCGGACCGCCGGCCCGCCATGCCGGGAACACGCGAATCGACCCGCCGCCGCCGCCGTGGGAATATGGCCGGCAACAAGAGAGGGGCCATGGCCAACATACCGATCACCATCGCCGCCGGCGATTACGACCGCACGCGCGCCCTTCGTGACGGACGGGTCGCGGTCGACGGCTGCGAGGTTACCTACCTCGCGATGCGGCCGGAGGAGCTGTTCTTCCGCGCCGTGCGCTATGCCGAGTTCGACGTCTCCGAGCTGTCGCTCTCGACCTACATCATGCAGACCCAGCGCGGCGATTCGGACTACCTCGCGATCCCGGTATTCCTTTCGCGGGTGTTTCGCCATTCCGGGTTCTACATCCGCACCGACCGCGGCATCGACAAGCCGGAGGACCTCAAGGGCAAGACCATTGGCGTGCCGGAATACCAGATGACGGCGGCGGTTTGGCAGCGCGGGCTGTTGAAGGACGAATACGGTATCGAGGCCTGGGATATCGCGTGGCGCACCGGCGGGCTCGAGCAGCCGGGGCGCGAGGAGCGCACGCCGCTCGACCTGCCGGCGAAGTACGACCTCGCCCGCATCGGCCCGGACCAGACCCTCTCGGCGATGCTCGAGGCGGGCGAGCTCGACGCGGTGATCTGCCCGCCGGTGCCGTCGTGCCTAAAGCACGGGGCGGCGAACGTGGCGCGCCTGTTCCCCGACTATCGCGCCGCCGAGCAGGACTACTACCGGCGCGCCGGTCTTTGCCCGATCATGCACATGGTCGGCGTCAAGAAGACCGTGGTCGAGCAACATCCCTGGCTGCCCGCCAACCTCTACAAGGCGTTCAGCCGGGCCAAGGAGCTGGCGATCGCCGAGCTCGAGGAAATCGGTGCGCTCAAGATCAGCCTGCCCTGGGTCGCCGCCGAACTCGAGGCGACTCGCGAAATTCTCGGCGACGACATTTGGCCCTATGGCATGGAGCCGAACCGGGCCGAGATCGAGGCGCTGATCCGCTATTCGGCGGAGCAGAACCTGACCGAGCCGGGTCTAATGCCGGAAGCTCTGTTCGCCGAGACGACGCTGGCGACGGCAAAGCTCTAAGGCCCCTCACCCTCCCACCGCTTCGCGGCGGGTCCCTCCCTCTCCCGTGAACGGGAGAGGGGTTTTGGCATCGAGTTCGACACGGATAACCCTCTCCCGCTTCAGTGGGAGAGGGTGGCGAGCGAATGCGAGCGGGTGAGGGGCCTTTACCCGTTCACCACGAAGGTCGGCGCTTCGCCGGCGGCGACCCGCTGGATGTTCTCGAAGGCGAAGTCGAGCCGCCGGGTCCAGGTGTCGATCGTGGTGCCGGCGGTGTGCGGCGTCACGACCACGTTGTCGCGGCCGAGCAGCGGGCTGTCGGCTTCCAGCGGTTCCGGCGTGAACACGTCGAGCCCGGCGCCGGCGATCTCGCCCGCGTCGAGTGCGGCAATCAGGTCGGCTTGGTTGACGATCTCGCCGCGCGAGGTGTTGACCAGGATCGCCGTCGGTTTCATGCGCTCCAGCGCCGGCTTGTCGATCAGGCCGCGCGTGGCGTCGTTCAACGGCGTGTGAAGGGTGACCACGTCCGAGGTCTCGAGCAGCTCCTCCAGGGACACCTTCGTGGCGCCGATCTCCGCGACCACTTCCGGCGGCGGGTCCATGACGTCGTAATAGACCACCGATGCGAGGAACCCGCGCGCCGCGATGCGCGCGGCGATCTGCCCGATCTTGCCGAAACCGACGACGCCGACCCGACGGCCGGTGAGCTCGCGCATCGACAACGCCTCGCGCAAGCCGAGCCATTCGCCCTCGTGCATCTTGTCGTGGTGCAGCGGCAGTTTCTTATAGACCGACAGCATCAGCAGGATCGCGTGCTCGGCCACGGTCGGCGCGTTGGCGCCGCCGTTGCTCGCGACCGGAATGCCGGCATCCCGCAGCGCCGCCAGGTCGTAGCGGTCGTAGCCGGCGCTCAACAGCTGCAGCAGCTTGACCTTGGTCGCCACGTCGATGTCGTCGAACGGCGCGCCGTAGGCCATGGCGTAATCGGCGGTCGCGAGCAGGCTGCGACGGTCGTCGTCCGGCGTCTCCATCTCACAGAAGGTGAAGGTGAACCCGTTCGGCACCATGGCGTTGGCGTTGTCGATGATCGGGTCCGGCACATTGGCCCTTTTGTATAGGAAAATGATGCTTTCGGTGTTGGCCATGAGGTGTCCTCCGGGCGCCGGTTGCTGGATCGGGATGAAAAGTTTGGACTCGTCCGTCAAACCTGACAAGGTTTCCTCACAATCCGGGGAGGTGAGCATGGACCTGACGACCAAGACCGCGGCGATCGCGGAAATCCTTAAATCGCGCGGCGAGACCGTCGCGGTATTGGAATCATCGACCGGCGGGCTGGTCTCGGCCTCGCTCCTGGCGGTACCGGGCGCGTCGGCCTATTACCTCGGCGGCGGGGTGATCTACACCCAGACCTCGCGGGCCGAGCTCGCCCGGGTGACAGCGGGCGAGATGGAGGGCATCCGCGCGGCCACCGAGCCCTATGCCGAGCTTCTGGCGGCCAAGGCGAGGGACATCCATGGCGCCACCTGGGGCATTTCCGAGACCGGGGCGACCGGCCCCACGGGCAACCGCTACGGCGACGATCCGGGCCATACCTGCTTCGCAATTGCGGGCCCGCGTTCCGCCGTCCGCACGCTGGAGACCGGCTCGGACGACCGCAACGCCAACATGTGGACCTTCCGGGACGCGGTGCTCGACCTCTTCGCCGAGTGCCTCGGCGGGGAGTAGGTCAAAGCCCCATGTTCGGCGAGCGCGTCAGACGCATCGAGGACACCGCACTGCTGCGCGGCGAGGCCCGCTTCGCCGACGACATCCGGTTGCCGGACATGCTGCATGCGTGCTTCGTCCGAAGCCCGATGGCGCACGCCAGCTTCACCTCGATCGACGCCACCGCCGCCTTGGCGCTCGACGGTGTGAAGGCGGTCTTCACGCTCGCCGATTTGACGCCGCACCTGACCACCGAGCGGGTGCCGGTGGCGATGCCGTTGAGCGCGATCCGCCATGAGGTCGATCCTTTTGTTCTGTCCAAGGACGAGGTCTGTCACGTCGGCGAGCCGGTGGCGTTGGTCGTCGCCCGGAGCCGCCATCTCGCCGAGGATGCCGCCGCCATGGTCGCGATCGACTACCAGCCGCTCCCGGCGCTGGCCGACGCGGGCGCGGCGCTGCTCGACGGCGCGCCCCGGGTCCGGCTCGACTGCGCCGACAACCTCTGCGCCGAATTCACCGTCGACTACGGCCATGTGGAGGCGGCCTTTGCCGATGCCGCCCATGTCGTCCGCGAGAGTTTTCGCCAGCACAAGGGCGGCGGGCAGGCGATCGAATGCCGTGGCATGGTCGCCGACTACGACCCGGGCCAGGACCTGCTGACCGTGTGGGACGGGACCCAGATGCCGCACCGCGGCCACGGCATCCTGATGCGCATCCTCGGGCTTGCCGAGCACCAACTGCGCGTCGTCGCCCCGGATGTCGGCGGCGGCTTCGGTCCGAAGTTCGTGTTCTACCCCGAGGAGGTCGCGGTCGCGCTGGCGGCGAGGATGCTCGGCCGTCCGATCAAGTGGATCGAGGACCGGCGCGAGCATTTCACCGCAACGACCCAGGAACGCGACCAGTACTGGGACATGGAGGCCGCGGTCGACGGCGAGGGCAGGCTGCTCGGCGTCCGCGGCGAGATGGTCCACGACCACGGCGCCTACACGCCCTATGGCATCGCCCTGCCGCAGAACTCGGCGACCAATCTGATCGGCCCCTACGTGGTGCCGAGCTACCGGCTCGAGGTTCGCCTCGCCCTGACCAATCTGGTGCCGGCGACGCCGACCCGGGGGGCGGGCCGGCCACAGGGTACTTTCGTGATGGAGCGGCTGATGGACCGGCTCGCAGCCGAGCTCGGCCTGGCGCGGGACGAGGTGCGTCGCCGCAACCTGATCGCCGCCGACGCGATGCCCTATGCGACGCCGGTGGTGACCCGCGACGGCAAGGCGATGACCTACGACAGCGGCGACTATCCGGCGGCTCAGGCGATGGCGCTGGCGCACGCGGGCTATGACGGCTTCACGGATCGCCAGGCGGCGGCGCTGGCGGACGGCCGCTATATCGGCATCGGCCTCGCCAACTATGTCGAGGGCACCGGGCGCGGCCCGTTCGAGACCGCCATGGTCAGGGTCGGTCCCTCGGGCCGGGTGGTGATCGAGACCGGGGCGACGGCGCAGGGCCAGGGCAATGCGACGAGTCTGGCGCAGATTTGCGTCGCCGCACTCGGGGTCGGGCTCGACGACATAACCGTGATCGCCGGCGACACGGCGGCCACCGCCATGGGTCTCGGCGCCTTCGCCAGCCGCCAGGCGGTGACCGCCGGGTCCTCGGTCCACCTGGCCGCGCTGGCGGTGCGGGAGAAAGCGCTCGAAGCCGCCTCGCATCTGCTCGAGACGGCGGCGGCGGATTTGGAGATCACGGCCGGCCGCGTCCGGGTCAAGGGCGCCGACAAATCGATCGGTCTCGGCGAGATATCCCGGAGCCTCGCCGGCCTGCCTGGGTTTTCAATCCCGGGCGGTCTCTCGCCGGGTCTAGAGGCGACCTCCAACTTCGAGCCCGATGGCCTGACCTATTGCAACGGCGTTCACATCGCCGAGGTCGAGGTCGATCCCGAGACCGGGCACGTTAAAATCCTGCGCTACGTCGTGGTCCACGATTGTGGGCGGATGATCAACCCGGCGATCGTCGAGGGCCAGATCCTGGGCGGAGTCGTTCACGGCATTGGCAACGCTCTCTTGGAGGAAATGCATTACGACGAGACCGGCCAGCCGCAGACCACGAATTACGGCGAGTACCTGCTGCCGGCGGCCCCCGGCCTGCCCGAGATCGAAATCCTGCACATGGAATCCCCGACGCCGCTGAACCCGCTCGGCGTCAAAGGAACCGGCGAGAGCGGCACGATCCCCGCGACCGCCGCGATTGCCTCCGCGGTCGAGGACGCGCTCTCGCACTTCGGTGTGCGGATTACCGAAACGCCGATCACCCCGATGCGGCTGGTGGAGTTGATCGAACAAAATTCGGGGACACGATACCGCTAAATTGTTGCCGATCGGCAATAACCGTCACCATCGTGTCCCCGAATTTTGCCCCTCACCCTCCCACCGCTTCGCGGCGGGGAACCTATTAACCCTCACCTTCCCACCGCTTCGCGGCGGGCCCCTCCCTCTCCCATTGGCATGGGAGAGGGGTGTGTTGTCGAGCGCGAAAGAATAACCCTCTCCCGCTTGCGGGAGAGGGTGGCGAGCGAATGCGAGCGGGTGAGGGTCTCCTACCGCCGGAAGTCGCGGGTGCTGAGCGCCATGCGCGAGTAGCTCTCGGGCTCGGAGAAGATGATCTGGCTGCCGGTGAACTCGAATTTGATCGGCACCAGCAGCAGTTCCGGCACCGCGTCGAGCACCGCCTGGTGATCCCCGGGCCGCGCGAACAGCACCATGAAGCCGCCGCCGCCCGCACCCATCAGCTTGCCGCCCAATGCCCCCGCCTTGCATGCCCGCTCGTAGATGTCGTCGACGAAGGAAGGTGCTATGCCCTTGGCGAGGCCGCGCTTCAGCTGCCAGCTTTCGTGCAGCAGGCGGCCGAAATCGCCGATGTCGTCGTCGCCGGCGAGGATACCCGTCGCGGTGTCGACCATGGCCCGCATCTCGTGCAGTTCGGCCTGCTTGTTCGGGATCGCGGCGATCTGCTCGGCGGCGACGTCGGAGGCCATGCGCGCGATCCCGGTGTAGAGCATCAAGAGATGGCTCTGCAGTTCGCCGAGGCGGTTGCGCGTCAGGGTCAGCGGCTCGACCGAAAAATCCCCGTCGGGCTGGATTAGGATCCGGTTGATGCCGCCATGGGCGGTCTGGATCTGGTCCTGGATGCCGACGTTCTCATTCAGCATCTGCTGCTCGATGTGGATCGCCTGGTGCGCTAGCTCCGCCTTGTTGACGAAGTGCCCAAGAAGCGCGTGAAGCGAATGCAGCATGCCGACCGTGAAGGACGAACTCGAACCGAGGCCCGAACGCGCCGGAAGATCGCCGGCGTGGTGAATCTCGACGCCGCGGTCGATGTTGAGATACTCGAGCGCGGCGCGCACCACCGGGTGCTCGATCTGGTCGTTCTCCTCGACGTTTTCGATTTTCGACCACACGACCCGGCTCTTGGTGTCGAAGAACGGCGGCAGGTAGCGGCTCGAAATATAACTGTAGCGGTTGATCGACGCCGATAGCGCGGCGCCCCCGTGCTCGCGGAACCAAGCCGGATAGTCGGTGCCGCCGCCGAAGAACGACAGGCGGAACGGGGTG
>JASLSL010000344.1 GCA_030743445.1 Alphaproteobacteria bacterium | reverse complement strand
GATGGAAAAGGGCGTTCCCGAGGTTCAAGAGCGCCAGACGACCTTTCCGGACGGTATCGCGCGGACAACCTGGACCCACAAGTTCCCGATTTACGGGCCCGGGCGCGAGTGCACCGGCGTCGGCACCGTGATTATCGACGTGACCGACCAGCGCAACCTCGAGGACCAACTCGTCCAGGCCCAGAAGATGGAGGCGGTGGGCCAGTTGACCGGCGGCGTGGCGCACGACTTCAATAACCTGCTGACCATCGTGCTGGCCAATCTCGAGCTGTTGTCGGAGCGGATCGCCGAGGACGACCAGCTCAATAAGCTTGCGACGACCGCGATCCACGCGGCGCGGCGCGGCGGCGAACTGACGCAACGCCTGCTCGCCCTCTCGCGCCAGCAGCCGCTGCAGCCCCAGGCCGTCGACCTCACCGAACTGGCGACCGGCATGATCGATCTGCTGCGGCGTACCCTGGGGCCTGAATACTTCATCGAAGTGGCCGGGAGCGAGGGTCTCTGGCCCTGTCTCGCCGATCCGGCGCAGATCGAGAACGCGCTCCTGAACCTGGCGATCAATGCCCGGGACGCGATGGCCGATGGCGGCGCCATGACGATCGAAACCTCCAATCTCCAGCTCAGCGAGAAGGAAACCGCGCATCTCGTGGAGGTCGAACCCGGCGACTATGCGGTGCTTTCCGTCACCGATACTGGATCGGGCATGACGCCCGAGGTCGTCGAGCGGGTGTTCGAGCCGTTCTTCACGACCAAGAAAACCGGCAAGGGCAGCGGGCTCGGGCTCAGCATGATTTATGGCTTCGTCCAGCAATCCGGTGGTCATATGGAGATCGACAGCGAGGTCGGCCGAGGCACGACGGTCCGCATCTGTCTGCCCAAGGCGCCGGCGGATGCATTGGTCCATCATACGGGGGGGCCGAGGCTTCCCGATGAGACGGCATCGAAGGAAGGATCGATCCTGGTCGTCGAGGATGACCGGATCGTCCGCGCCGCGATGAAGGACCTGATCGACAGCATGGGCTATCGTGTCAGGGTCGTCGCCGACGGTCCGGAGGCGTTGGCGATGCTCGCGGACGACGAACGGATTGACCTGCTGTTCGTCGATGTCATGCTGGGCGACCGGATGACGGGCGTCGAACTTGCGGAATTGGCGCGCAAAAGCCGTCCCGGCATCAAGCTGCTGTTCACGTCGGGCTATACCGAACAAGAGTTGATGACGCGCGGTGGATATAAGGTGGCGATCGGCGATCTACTTCACAAACCGTTCCAGAAGCGCGAGCTTGCGGATAAACTGAATGCGATATTCGAGGTCGGAGAAAATGAGACATGAGCGTTAAGCGCCTCTTGGTCGTGGATGACGAGCCCGCCATCGGCGAGGCCATCGGTACGGTCGGAGAAGAACTGGGGTTCGAGGTCGAGGTGACATCGAAGCCCCAGGACTTCAAGCGCCTTTACCCGGAATTCGAGCCGACCGTCGTGTGTCTGGACGTCGTGATGCCCGATATCGACGGGATCGAATTGTTACGATTTCTTTCCGAACGGAAGTGTACCGCGCGGATCATCGTCATCAGCGGGTTCAACAAGGCGTACCTGGATAGTGCCCACAAGCTCGGCCAGGCATTCGGCTTGGAGTCGGTCACGACGCTCAGCAAACCGTTCCAGTTGACCGACCTGCGCAACGCGTTGTCCAAGGGAGCGGAAGCCTCGTGAAGGCGGACGCACTTTGCGGTTAACCCGTGATTCGCAGGGATGCAAACGGCAATAGTTATCATGTACTGACATAAAAAGTAATAATTCTACAGTCCTGAAATTCAATAAACCAACTTCATGAAATTTAAGTCAATAATACTGATATATAATCCATTTGAGAAAACACTTCGCTCTCGCATGATCGCGGGCTAAAGTGCCCGTGGGTGCAATGGCTTAAGAGTAGGGAATGGGATGGAAGCCAAGTATCGTCCCAAAGTGTCCATCATTCTGGGTGATTCCCAGAGCGAAAACCGGCAGGTTCTGCGCAACGCGTTGAGCCATGAAGGATATCGCATGGTGCGGGATTTCGGCCGGGTGTCGATGATTCGCGAGGCGTTGGAAAAGACCCTGCCGGACCTGTTGATCTGTGACGTCAGGATGGCCGATGGCGATACCTGCGACTTGGTCGACGAAGTGCGGCACAACATGGTCGGCATGAACCCGTTCCTACCGGTGATTTTCTTCACCTGGGAAGCCGACTCCGACATCGTTCGCAAGGCGGTGAACAGCGGCGCTGACGATTTGCTCGCGGCACCGATTTCGCCGGCCAAGCTGTTTTCCCGCATCGAGAGCCTGGTCGGGGCGCGCAAGCCGTTCGTCGTCACCAGCGACTATATCGGGCCGGACCGGCGGAAGGATCGCGGCGACGGCGAGGAGTCGAAAATTCCGCATTTCGAGGTGCCCAATACGCTGCGCGCTAAGGCGACTGGCGTCACTATCGACGTTACCAAACTGCAGGGCGCGATCGATAACGCCGTTTACAAGATGAACGAAGAAAAGATGGTCCGCCATTCCTACCAGATCAGCTTCCTGGTCGGCATCATCGCGCCGGCTTACCTCGAGAAGAAGGTCGGACCCGAAATCGAGGCGCATATCGCCCGGCTGTCCGACGTCGCCAACGACATCGGGGCGCGCTTGGCGGGATCGAGCTTCGAACATGTCGCCGAGCTATGTACCTCGTTGATCCGCGTCGGCAGCGCGATCCGCGATGACCCTCAAAACGCCGACCCGAAGGACATCGCCCTGCTCAAGCCGCTTTCCGATTCCATTCTCGCGAGCTTCAACCCGGACAAGGATTCCGCATTGATGGCCGGCGAGATCACCGAGATGGTTCGGAAGTTCGCGGGCCGGGCTTCGGCCGAAGCCCTCCGGCAGGCGAACACCGGCTGATCGCGAGGCGCCCCCGTCGGCAATTCACCGGGAATTTTCGCCGTACCGGGAAACGTGTCCCGTGCTTCCCGCAAAAGACATGTTAGGATCGCCTTCGTCGTTATATCGGGCCGGCGCCGCAGGTTTGGCCGGACGCCGGTTTTCGAACGGCCGGTCCTTTGGTGGGGCGGTGTGATGGAACCTACGAACCGCTCCAACGTCAGTATTCTTCTGGTCGATCCCGAAAGCCAACTGCGCCAGGGGTTGCGGAATGCGCTGATGGCCGAAGGCTTTCGCGGGGTGCGCGATTTCTCCAGGCTCGACCGGGCCGAGGAAGAGATCAGGCTGACGAGCCCCGACCTTCTGGTGATCGACGCGAAGATGCCCGAAGGCGACGCCGCCGGAATGATCCGGGATATTCGCAATCGCAAGATCGGGTACAACCCGTTTTTCTCGATAATCGTCACGATCTGGAATCCGGACCCGGACGAGGTGCGGCGCATCGTCGACGTCGGAATCGACGATCTGCTGATCAAACCGCTCGCGCCGGCGCAATTGTTGGAACGGATCAAGACCCAGGTCGAAAACCGCAAACCTTTCGTCGTCACTAGCGATTACCTCGGCCCCGACCGCCGCAAGCAGCAGACGCCGACCGAAGACGAGGAGACGGACCGCGCAGCGGGTTCGGAAATACCCCTGATCGACGTCCCCAATACGCTCCGGTCGAAGGCGCTGGGCGAATTCATCGACCCGGCCGCGCTCGACGCCTCGATCGATTCGGCGATGAACGACGTGAACGAGCAGCGCTTGAAGCGCCACTCCTATCAGATCGCCTTCCTGATCAATCTGATCGTGCCGGCCTATACCGAGGGCGCGGTCGACCCGGCGACCGAGGTTCATCTCGCGCGGCTGATCGAAATCACCGACGAGGTCGGGGAGCGTTTGGCGGAGTCCAGCTTCGAGCATGTTGCCGACCTTTGCCAGACGCTGATCGATGTCGTGCAATCGATCCGGCGCGATCCGCAAAACCCGGACCCGAAGGATGTCGAGCTGTTGGGCTCGCTCGCCAACGCCGTCCTGGTCAGCTTCAATCCGGAGAAGGGGTCTGCCGCGGTGGCCGGCGAAATCACCGCCATGGTCCGCAAGTTCGCGGCGCGGGCTAAGGCCGACGCGCTTCGGACGGCAGACACTCGCTAAACAGCACGGCCTCGCCGGCCGCCTCGCCGATCAGCTCGTCCTCGCGCATTACGATGCGTCCCCGGATCACCGTCGCCACCGGCCACCCCCGTGTCGTCATGCCGTCGAACGCGGTCCAGCCGCATTTGCTGACAATCCAGTCGTCCGAGATCACGCGTTCGGCGCCGAGGTCAACCAGCGTGAAGTCGGCGTCGTAGCCGAGCGCGATGCGCCCCTTGTTGGCGATGTTGTAGATCCGCGCCGGGCTCGCGGCGGTGAGGTCGACGAACCGTTCGAGCGTCAGCCGCCCCTCGTTGACATGGGTCAGCATGACCGGCACCAGGGTCTGCACCCCCGGCATGCCCGACGGGCTCGCGGGATAGGCTTGGTCCTTCTCCTCGGCCGTATGCGGCGCGTGATCCGAGCCGATCACGTCGACGATGCCGTCGGCGACCGCCCGCCACAGCCCCTCGCGATGCCGCGCCTCGCGGATCGGCGGGTTCATCTGCGCTCGTCGACCGAAGCGGTCGTAGCACTCGGGCGCGGTGAGCGTCAGGTGCTGCGGCGTCACCTCGACGGTCGCCACGTCCTTGTTTTCCGCCAGCAAAGGCATCTCCTCGGCGGTCGAGATATGCAGCACGTGAATGCGCCGGCCCGCCGCGCGGGCGATGCGCAACAGGCGCTGGGTCGCGATCAGAGCGACATCGACGTCGCGCCATTGGGGGTGCAAGCGCACGTCTTGGCCGTTCTCGGCGATCTCGAAGCGCTCCAGCAGCCGCGGCTCGTCCTCGGAATGGACCGCGACGCGACGCGAGCCGTTGGCCAGCACCCGGGCCAGGGTCTCATCGTCCTCGACCAAGAGACCACCCGTGGACGAGCCCATGAATACCTTCACCCCGCAGCAACCGGGCGATCGTTCCAGCTCGCCCAGCGTCTCGGCGTTCTCCGCCGTCGCCCCCACGAAGAACGCGAAGTCGCACCACGCCCGTCCCGCGGCCCGATCGAGCTTGTCGTCGAGCGCCGCCCTGTCGGTCGTCATCGGGCTGGTGTTCGGCATCTCGAAGACCGCGGTAACGCCACCCATGACGGCCGCGCGGGTGCCGGACTCCAAATCCTCCTTGTGCTCGCTGCCGGGCTCGCGGAAATGCACCTGGGTGTCGATCACGCCGGGCAGGACATAGAGGCCGCCCGCCTCGATCGTCAACGCCCCCGAGGCGCCCGCGAGATCGCCGATCGCCGCGGTCCGGCCGTCGCGCACGCCGATATCGGTTTCGATTCGGCCCGATGGCGTCAGGCACGTACCACCCATAATCCTGAGATCGAACGTCTCGGCCATGTGCTTTTTTCCTCCTTGCCGCCGCCGCTAGCCCGCCCGGAGCAGGTCGAATACGCCGCCATCGCTTTGGACGCCTTCGATGTGCCGGCGGTGCCAGACCGCGTAGAACAGCAACGCCCATGCGGCGAAGCCCGCGCGCTTGCCGCCCGCCGTGAAGATTTGGCGCACCCGGTTCGGATGACAGATTTCCTCAATCGCCGGATTGGACGCGACCAACGGCCCCAATTCCTTGCCCCGCCGCCAGATCCATTCGGCGACCGGCACGGTGAAGCCGCGCTTGCGCTCGAACGGCCGGGCGGCCGGCATGACGCCCGCCAGCCACTTGCGCAGCAGCCACTTGCCGCGGCCGTTGGTGATCTTCATCTCATCGGGCAGGCGGAACGCGAACTCGGCGACGCTCGGATCGAGAAATGGCGTCCGCCCTTCCAAGCTGTGGGCCATCAGGCACCGGTCCAGCTTGATCAGCAGATCGTTCGGCAACCAGTCGGCGCAGTCCGTCGCCTGGGCGGCCTGCAGGTTCGAGCGCGCCAGGGTCGTCGCCGTCGCCTGGGCCGTGTCGACGCCGTCGCGCCAGCCGCTCGATTCCCGGCGCAGCACCCGCAAGCCGTCGAAGATGCCGCGCGAGCGGATCGTCCGGCCACCCTTCCACCAGGGCCGCAACAAGCTGCGGTATCGGCCATATCCGCCGAACAACTCGTCGCCGCCCTCGCCGGACAACACGACCTTGAATTCGTGGGCCGCCTCGCGCGCCAGTTTCCACGTCGGAAGGATCGCATAGTCCGCCGCGGGATCGTCCATGCTGGCGGCGATTTCCGGCAGCAGCGACCAAAAATCGTCCTCGCCGAACTCGACCTCGATATGCTCGGCGCCGACCGCTTCGGCCAGTGCCCGCGCGTGCGCCCGCTCGTCGTGTACCGTGGTGTCGGAGAAGCCGACCGTGAAGGCGCGGACCGGCCGGTCGTTGAGCCGCGCCATCAGCGCCAGCACCGCCGAGGAATCGACGCCGCCCGAAAGGAACAGCCCATACGGCACGTCCGAGCGCTGATGGACCTGAACACTGTTCTCGAGCGCCGCATCGAGCCGCTGCAGCGCCGCTTCGAGCGATTCCTCGACCGGCTGCTCGCCGTCCTCGGGCAGGGCCGGCAGGTGTTGGCGGTCGACGATCCTCCCGCCTCGCACGATCAGCGTTTCGCCCGGCAGGACCCGGTTGATGCCGCGGAAAATCGTCTGGCGCCCGCAGGTGAACTGGAGCTGTAGCAGTTCGTCCCGCCGCTCCGGCCGGATTTCCGCTTCGACGATCCCCGCGCCGATCAGGGCCTGGGGCTCGGAGGCGAAGGCGAACAAATTCGGCGTCTCGACGTAGTAGAGCGGTTTGATCCCGAACGGATCGCGCGACAGCACCAGCCGGCCGTCGATCGGATCGTGGATCGCGATGGCGTACATGCCGCGCAAGGACTTGGCGAAACCCAACCCGTCGCGGCGATAGAGGTGCAACGGCGGCTCGCAATCCGAGTTGGTCGCGAAGTTGACGCTGCGCATTTCCTGGCGCAGCTCGATGTAGTTGTAGATTTCCGCGTTGGCGACCAACGCCGCTCCGCCGGGCTCGTAGAGCGGCTGGTCTCCGGTCTCGAGGTCGATGATCGCGAGCCGGGTTTGCGCCATGCCGACACCGCCCGCGAGGTGCTTGCCCTCGCCGTCCGGGCCGCGGTGGCCGAGCAAGTCGGCAAGCCGGTCCAGCGTTGCCGAATCCGGCGCCATTCCGTCGCGCGTCATCAATCCGGCAATTCCACACATCAGTCGGCCACCGTGGCAAAGAACTCGCGATAGCGATCGACGACGATCGCCTCCGTGTAGTCCGCTTCGTACGCCGCCTGGCCGCCATCGGCAAGTGCCGCGGCAAGGTCGCCATCGAATGCCGCCCGCCGGATCGCGTCGGCCAACGCCTCGGCGTCGCCGACCGGTACGATAAGCCCGCTCCGGCCGTCTTCGATCAAGGCGCTTGGGCCTTGTGCCGCCGCCGCGACCACCGGGCGGCGATGCGCCCAGCCCTCGATCACGACATTGCCGAGCGGCTCGTGACGCGACGGGCAAACCAACACATCCGCGGCGGCGAGCAGGGATGCGACGTCGTCGCGCCAGCCGAGGAACCTGACCCGCGAGGCGATGCCGAGGCGCTCCGCCTGCTGGCGCAACCCGTCGCCGAGCGGCCCGTCGCCGGCGATCCAAAGATACGCGTCTGGCAGGCTCACCATGGCGTCGAGCAGAACATCGAAGGCCTTGTTTTGATGTAGCCGCCCCATGGCCAGCAGCAGTGGGGCATCCGTGGGTGTGTCCTCGGCCTCGCGATCCGCCGCCGCCGCCGGCTTTGCATCGACGAAATTCGGTATGTAGGTCGTGCGCTCTCGGGGCCACCCGTTGCTTGCCAGGTAGTTGGCGATGTCGGTCGTGTTGGCGATCAGGTGGTCGCAATGGCGGTAGTATTTGAGGTCGTAGTATCCGCCGAGCCGGCCGACCAGGGCGTATTCGCCTTGGCGGCAATACCGCGCCGCCCGGCTCATCCAGGCGAGCACCACGTCGGGCGCGAAATCGTCGATCGCGCGGGCGAGTTTGGGGTCCGTGGCGAAATCGAACCAACCGCCGAAACTCAGCGCCAGGGGTTCGAGTCCGGCATCGCGCAATCGTGTGCTTCGTGTTTCATGTCGGCGGATTGCGACGCGTTGCTCGATCCCGGTGCGGGCGAGCACTGGGACCAGGCGCATGAAGAATGCCTCGGCGCCGCCGTGCCGGGCGCCGGCGATCACCTGCATGACCTTGGTCACCGGTCCTCCAGTCTAGCCTTGAGGTATGACAGAATCGGATAGAGCCCGGCAAAGAGCGCGATGAGGAACCCGTAATGGCCTTCGCGGTAGCCCTTGCGCGCGACATAGCACTTGTAGAAACGCGAGAAGATGCGGCGGACATTGGCGCCGAAGCCGCCGATATCGCCGCTGGCGCGCAAATCCAGCGCCTTCGCCGAGGTATAGCGGTCGAGTCGCTGGATCATTTCCGAGATGTCGGCGTCGACGAAGTGGTCCATCCGGTTCTCCAGGCGCCCTTCCGGCCCCCGCAGATCCAGCGCCGGGTGTATCCGCTGATTGCCCCAGCGCTTGTGGCCCTTCTGGAACAGCCGCGGCGTCGCGCTGACGCCCCACGCGGCGGCCCAGCCGTATCGCACCAGCCGGTCTCCGATGTAATTGTCGAACGGGATCAGGTAGTAGCCCATGCTGCCGTTGCGGACCGTCTCGCGGATTTCCTCGGCGAGCGCCGGCGGGACTCGTTCGTCGGCGTCGACCTCGACGATCCAATCGCCGCTGCAGGCGTCGATCCCGGCATTCCGGCGTTCGCCCTCGATCTCCCACGCCCCCTCGATCAGCTTGTTCGCATGCCGTTCGGCGATCGCCTTGGAGCCGTCGGTGCACTTGTCGAGCACGACGACGAGCTCGTCGGCGAAGGCGAGCCGCGCCAGGCAGTCGTCGAGCTGGGCTTCCTCGTTGTGCGCCACGACCAGCGCCGAAAGCCGCGGCTCGCTCATGCCGCGTTCCTCGAGGTGCGTTGCCATAGATTACGCGCTGCTTCCTCGACCATATCGACGCTCAAACTGTCCATTAGGGTATCCGTCGTCAGGTGATCGTATCCCGGCGCGCCGACCAACTCGTCGTAGCTCGACGCGGTGCGCTGGAAAGCGCCGTTCGGGCCCCACGGCGCATAATGCTCCGGCCGGCTCGGTCCGAACAGGCCGAGGGTCGGGATGCCGCTCGCTGCCGCCATGTGCATCAAGCCCGAATCGTTGCCGATGAACAATGCGCACCGGCGAAGGCACGCGGCGACGACCGGCAGGGCAGGACCGCCGATCAAATCGATCCGCCGGTGCTCGGGTATCGCCGCCAGCACCGCTTCGGCCTGCGGGCGCTCGTCGGGTGCCGCGAAGACCGCGACCCGGGCGTCCGGCAGGGGACCGTCGGCGGCGGTGAGGCGATCGACAGCGGCGGCGAAGTTCTCGCTGCGCCATTCCTTGCCACGCCAGTTGGCGGCGGGAGCGACGGCGAGAACCTGGCCCCCGTCCGGCACCAGGCGGGCCGCTTCGGCGTCGTCCTCGGGTCCGGCCCACAGCACCGGCGACGGCGGCTCGTCCTCAATCCCCATGGTTGCGGCGATCAACTGCACCCGGTGCAACGGACCGTCGATTTTCGGGATGGCATACCGTTCGTGGGCGAACAGCAGCCAGCCCAAGAGCGATCGACGCAGGTCGACAACCATATCCCAGCGATGCGTGACGCATCCGCGCCACAAATCGAACCAATGCCGGCCTGAACCTTGCTTCGCGAAAACGATCAGTCTTTCGAGCTTTGGTATCGCCTTGAACAAAGGTGCCGCCGTGGGACCAGCCGCGATGGTGAATTCGGCTCCCGGATGGCTTTCGATCAAGTGCGCCAACAAGCCTGTCGACAACACCGCGTCGCCGAGCCGGTTGGCGGTGACAAAAAGAATTTTCATCGCTGGACGGGCCACCAATGCCTTTCCCGACGGGGTTATACGTGGCGGCGGCGAGCTTGCCAAATCGTGATGCGTGCCGCCACCCCTCTTGCCAAGTCGCCATCGATTTCCCAATTCTGTGGGGTGGCGATGGCCGGAAGGAAGCAAATGACCGATAAATCCCATGTAATATTGGAGGATCGCGGCGTCCTGACCGTGGGCGGGACGGACCGGCACGACTTCCTGCAGGGATTGATCTCGAACGACATCGCCAAGGTATCGTCCGGGCAAGCGATCTGGGCCGCGCTTCTGACGCCGCAAGGCAAATATCTGCACGACTTTTTCGTTGTCGAGATCGACGGGGTACTCCATATCGATTGCGAGGCCGACCGGTTGACGGACCTCGGGCAGCGGCTCAGCCGCTATAAGCTTCGTGCCGACGTCGATCTCGGGATCGGCGAAGGCTTGCTGGTCGCGGCGTTGATCGGCGACGGCGCGTCGGCGGCGGTCGGTCTGCCGGACGACGCGGGTGCCTTGGTGGCGCTCGATGGCGGCGTCGCGTTTGTCGATCCCCGGTTGGCGGCGGCCGGCGCGCGCGCCATTCTGCCGTCGGGGGAGGCCGAATCGATCCTCGAGTCGCTGGGTTTCACGAAAGCGGCCGGGGCCGACTACGACCGCGCGCGGTTGCGCCTCGGGCTGCCCGACGGCAGCCGCGACCTGGTCGTCGAGAAATCGGTTCTCCTCGAAAGCAACTTCGACTGCCTCAATGGCGTCGATTGGGACAAGGGTTGCTACGTCGGGCAGGAAGTGACCGCGCGCACCCACTACCGGGGGTTGGTGAAAAAGCGGCTCCTGCCGGTCACGATCGAAGGCCCATCGCCGGCGCCCGGCGCGCCGGTGACCTGCGACAACAAGGACGCGGGCGAGATGCGCTCGGCGACCGACGGCCTCGGCATCGCATTGCTACGGCTCGACGCGGTCGAGCGGGTTGCGGCCGGCGAAGCCGAGCTTACCGCCGGGACCACGCGATTGGTACCCAACCGCCCGGACTGGGCGACCTTCTAAAAACGAAATTATTTCTCCCGTTACCGCGTCGAATTGGGTTAAATTTCAACGGGATTGCGTGCGCTCGGCGCGCGCGAACGGCTGTGGTCGACCGAAACCAGGCGGCGGCGGTCCGTTTTTGGTTGGGCAAAGCGCAAAAGACGTGGGTTTCGACCTACGACGGAAATTGAACGGAAACAGGCAACGCACGTATCGGCTGAATGAGCGTTTCTTACGAAATACACACCTTGGTCCAGGGCCGTTGGCAAATTCATGTTCGCTACGACCACGACAAGCGGGACGAAGCGCTGAACGAAGCGACGATTCTCGAAAAGGATGGACATATCGAATCGGTACGCGTGGTGCGCGACGAATTCGATGCGATCGAGAATGCGTCGCGGGAAAAAATCATTTACGAGACCGGCGAAGACAAAACGCCCACGCCCGCGCCAGCGAAAAAGGCGCGACCCAAGCGCCCTCGCGGTGGCGGCGAGGTCATGGGCCGCAAGGCGCGGCAGGCGGCGGCGTCGCGGGCGGAGCGCGAGCGCGGGGGGGACGACGCCGGCAAACTGTCGATTTCGGAAATCCTGCCGCGGATTTCGGTCGCCGTCCTGGTCAGCACTATAGGCTCGACCCTGACTGCCGGGTTTGCGCTGTTCGGCATGAAGAGCCTGGGCGATATGGGCATTGCGCTCGGCCGGGCGGCCTCGCAGTCGGTTCTGATCGGGGTCTTCGCGTTGAGCTTCATCGCCATGTTCATCCCGAGCTTCAAGAAGATGAAGTTTGGCGCCAACAAGCCGGCGCCCGCACTGGCGCCGAGGCCGGCGCCGATGGTTGCACCCACGCTGCCGCCGGAACCCGAGCCCGAGCCGGAGGACGATCGGGAGGATCGGGCGGCGGCGGCCATGGCGGCGCTGGAAGCGCTGCAGAAGGACAAGGAACCGCTGCCCGAGGTGCCCGACGAGGAGCCCGTCGCGGCGGCCGAAGAGGCCGAGCCGGAACCCGAGCCCGAGCCCGAGCCCGAGGAAGAGCCTGAGCCCGAGGAAGAGGAAGAGCCCGAGGAAGAGGAAGAGCCCGAGCAGAAAGAGGCCGAACCCGACGACGCCGGGCGCTCGGCCTCGGATCCCAAACGGGCGAAGGACGCGAATGCCTGGCTGACCCGGTTCTCGCGCCACGCGCTGGCGCCGATCGCTTCCTCCCTCCGGAGCCTCGACCCGTTCAACCGGTTCGGCCTGACCTTGTTCATGGCCGGGGCCGGCGAATATGTCGGCACGCGTTTCGGGGCCGACCGCGAGCAGGTTCTCGGCATATTGATCAATCACGTGCAGTCGCTCGGCCACACGGCGGAAACCGCGCTCGGGTTTTGCGCCAACATGGAGGAGTACCTGCTGCAGCCGAAATATCTCGTCATGTACGACAAGGGCCGTTCGGCGATGCGCCGGCATCTCGTCAACCAGGAAGCCGACGCCGACATTCAGCAAGCCTTGGAGCGGTGGAACAGTCCGGGCGACGAGGAAAAATCGGCGCAGAACGAATTCGTCGTCGTGCTGTTTACCGACATCGTCGACTCGACCCGTCAAACCCAGGAGATCGGCGACCAGGGCGCGATGGAGGTCGTGCGTGCCCACAACACCATCATCCGCCAAGCGCTATCCATGCATAACGGCCAGGAAGTCAAGCACATGGGCGACGGCATCATGGCCGTTTTCAGCTCGATCCCGAACTCGATCGAGGCGGCGATCCAGATGCAGGAGGGTATCTCGGGTCATAATTCGGTCGATGAGAACGACAGGGAGTTCCACGTCCGCATCGGCATGAATGCGGGCGAGCCGATCCGCGAAGGCGGCGATTTCTTCGGCACCCCGGTGCAGTTGGCGGCGCGCGTGATGTCGAAGGCTGGCGCCGATGAAATCACCGTCTCGAACAGCATGCACGAGCTATACAATGGACGGGAATTGAACTTTCAAAGCATGGGCGGGATCGAGCTCAAGGGCTTCCAGGAGGCGGTCGAAATCTTCATGATCATGTGGAACCCGAACGCTTCGCCGCTGCCGCCGACCGCCGCCGCCGTTGCCGAAGCGACGGCACCGCAAGCCGGTTCCGCCGAGGCGGCGACCGCCGGATAACCCCGCTCGAACGGCGCGTTGTCGGTTTGCGTGTCGCCACTGACGTAATATTTCGTTAAATACTTGGGTGTTGTCGGCGCTTCGCCTGGTACATTTTCCAGGACAAGGCGAGCCAACTACCACATTTTGTGTTCTCTGCCTGCACGCGAGGCATTGTCGTTAACTTTACTTGGTATATTTCGTAGTCTACTGAAGGCCCGCCAAATTCATGTGTTACAGGTGGGCACGATTACACGCCGCAACGGCAGTTTTCGTTGCGCGATTTGGCGCGAGCACTGATGTCGAGATCGTGACATCTCTCTGGAGGGATCGTTGTTTTGACTTCGATCGCGCATATGGTTGGTCGACGCAATGGCTAAATCGGGATCGAATAAGGTCTCGTATGAGGTCTACAAGCAGGTTGACGGCCGCTGGGAGATTCACTCCCACTACGGCGACGACAAGCGCGATCATGCGATCAAGGATGCGGTTACGATCGACGGCCAGGGAAACGTGCAGGCGGTCCGAGTCATCCGCGAGGAATACGACGAGAGCGACAATACCAACAAAGAATCCGTCGTTTACCAGAGCGAGTCCTTGGGCGGTGACCCGAAGGAGAAAAAGCCCGAGAAGAAACCCGAGAAAAAGCCCGCGAAAAAGCCCGCCCCAAAACCGGCCAAGCCGCGCGCCGCCAAGCCGAGCCGGCCCAAGAAGCCGAAGCGCGAGGAGCCGGACCTTCCGAGCGTCGACGATTTCGACGACTTAGAGGAGGAACTTCCCGAACGGATGAGCGCGGCCGAGCTGCTGCCGCAGATCTCGATCGCCTTCATGGTCAGCACCATTGCTGCAACGCTGGTCGCTTGGGCCTCCCTGGTCGCGATGAAGGCCTTGGCGGGTATTGGATTCGGGGTCGGCGCCGCGGCGTCGCAGACGGTCCTGGTCGGGATTTTCGGACTGAGCTTCATCGGCACCTTCGTGCCGATGATGAAGCGTCTCAAGTTGCGCGCGCAAAAGACCCGCGCGGCGGCGGTAGCGGCGGCGGCGGATAGCCTGATCGCGCCCTCCGCGGCGCCGGTCGAGCCGCCGATTCCCGTAACCCAAGCGACGGAAGAGAAGGACGACGCGCCGGCGGTCGACGAAACCGCGTCCGAGGAAGAACGCAAAAAGCAAAAGGCGGCCCGGCAACGCGCGCTCAGCCAAAAGCAGGTGAGCGACGCCGATGCCTGGTTGCGCCGGTTCATCGTCCACTGCCTGAAGCAGATGACGAATCTCGGGCAGTTGGACGCGTTCAACCGGTTCGGGCTGACCCTCTATTTCGCCGGCGCCGGCGATTACATCGGCACCCGCTTCCGCTGCACACGCGACCAGGTCCTGAACATACTGACCGCCCACGTCGAGGCACTCGGCCACAATCCGGATACCGCGCGTGGGTTCTGCGCCAATGTCGACGAGTACCTGCTGCAGCCGCGATACCTGAAGATGTACGATCACGGCCGCAGCGGGCTGCGCAATTTCCTGACTGACCAAAACGCGGACCCGGGCGTGACGGCGGCGCTCGAGGAGTGGAACAAGCGCGCGGACGCCAGCGAGGAAGAAGAGTCCGAATTCGCCGTCGTGTTGTTTACCGACATCGTCGGCTCGACCGCGCAGACCCAGGAAATCGGCGACCAGGGCGCGATGGAGGTGGTGCGCGCGCACAACACGATCGTGCGTGAGGCCCTGACCATGCACAGCGGGCGCGAGGTCAAGCACATGGGCGACGGCATCATGGCCGTCTTCACCCACATCCCGAGCTCGATCCAGGCCGCGATCGACATGTAGCAGAAGATCAAGGACTACAATGTCGACAACGCCGACAATCCGGCACGGCAGTTCGAAATTCGCATCGGCATCAACGCTGGCGAGCCGATCAAGGAAGGCGGCGACCTGTTCGGGACGCCGGTGCAGCTCGCGGCGCGGGTGATGTCCGAGGTCGACGCCTATGGAATCGCGATCTCCAGCATCGTGCGCGATCTCTACACCGACAAGGGCCTCGAATTCTTCAACATGGGGGCGCTCGACCTGAAGGGCTTCAAGGAGCCGATTTCGGTTTACATGGTGATGTGGGACCCGGACGCACCGCCGCCGACGCCGATCGGCGAAATCATCGAGGAGCGGGCCGAGGGCGAAGCCGACGAAGCGGAGGCGGCGATCGCGGCCTGGGAAGGCATCGAGCAGGACGAGGAAGCGGCCGAGGAACCCGAACCGGAGCCAGAACCAGCGCCCGCACCCGCGGCCGAGCCCGTAGTCGCCGCCGAGGCGCCCGCCGCCGCGGCGCCGACCCCGCAAGCGCCGGCCGCCGAACAACCGGCGTCTGCCCCCGAAACGCCGGTCGTGGAACAGCCGCCGCCCGCCGCGGCGGCACCCAGTGCGGAGCCCGAACCCGCTACCCCCGACCCCACGCGTCCGGCGGAAGGCGAGTAAACACGTTTTATTCGCGGGATTTGGTTTGCTATTGTGCGGTGCGGCATGAAATCGATCGCCGCATCGGTTCGATGGTTCGCATTCAGGAGGTGAGGTCATGACCGGTTGCATCGTTGGCTGGGCGCATTCGAAGTTCGGCAAGCTCGAGGGCGAGGACGTCGAATCCCTGATTGTCCGGGTCGCGATCGACGCGGTCGCCGATGCCGGGATCACGCCGGAAGACGTCGACGCGATCTATCTCGGTTTCTATAACGGCGGGTTTTCACAGCAAGATTTCGGCTCCTCGCTGGTGCTCCAGGCCGACGACCGGTTCCGCTTCAAGCCGGCGACCCGGGTCGAGAACGCTTGCGCCACCGGCTCCGCCGCGGTCCACCAGGGTCTCAACTTCCTCGAGGCCAAGCAGGGCCGCGTCGTGCTCATCGTCGGGGCCGAGAAGATGACCGACACCGAGGGCCCCGAGATCGGCGGCATCCTGATGAAGGCGAGCTACCTCAAGGAGGACGCCGAGATCGAGGGCGGCTTCGCCGGCGTGTTCGGCCAGATCGCCCAGCAGTACTACCAGAAATACGGCGACCAGACGGACGCTCTGGCGCGCATCGCCGCCAAGAACCACAAAAACGGCTGCGCCAATCCCTGGGCCCAGCTGCGGAAGGATCTCGGCTACGAGTTCTGCCGCGACATCTCGGACAAGAACCCGATCGTCGCCGGCCCGCTGAAGCGCACCGACTGCTCGCTGGTCTCGGACGGCGCCGCCGCGGTCGTGCTCGCCGATACCGAAACCGCGCTGTCGATGCGGAAGGCGGTGGTGTTCCGCACCCGCAACCACGTCAACGAATACCTGCCGATGAGCAAGCGCGACATGTCGTTCCTCGAAGGCACCGCCAAGGCCTGGGCCGGCGCACTCGAGAAGGGCCGGCTCTCGCTCGACGACCTCAGCCTGGTCGAGACCCACGACTGCTTCACCGTCGCCGAGCTGATGGAATACGAGGCGATGGGCCTGACCGCGCCGGGTGAGGGTGCGCGCGCGATCGAAGAGGGCTGGACCCAGAAGGACGGCAAGCTGCCGATCAACCCCTCGGGCGGACTGAAATCCAAGGGCCACCCGATTGGTGCGACCGGCGTCTCGATGCACGTACTGGCGGCGATGCAGGTGCGCGGCGAGGCCGGCGACATGCAGATCGACGGCGCCGAGCTCGCCGGCCTCTTCAACATGGGCGGCGCCGGTGTCGCCAACTACGTCAGCATCCTCGAAGCGCTGCGCTAGGACCTGCGATGGCCGATACCTTCAACGCCCTTATGCTGTCCGAGGACGACGGCACGGTCAGCCACGAGATCAAGCAACTCGCCGGCGGCGTCCG
>JASLSL010000343.1 GCA_030743445.1 Alphaproteobacteria bacterium | reverse complement strand
ACCGTCGCCATGCCGCGCGTGGTTTCGACGTCGCTCTGGTTGACGGCGTCGATGTCGAGGTCGACCAGCGCGTAACCGTCCTTGACGTACTTGTCCATGACTTTGCCACGCAGGAACTGAGTGTCGCCCTGGATGTTGAAGCGCCGGGCGTCGACGCGCAGGCGCTTGAGCACCGCATCGTCGCCCATCCAGTTGGTCACCAGCGAGCCCATCCAGGCGACCCGCTGCGGCAGGTAATCATACATCCCGGGGACCCCGACCTTTTTGGCGAAACTTTCGCGATGATGGCCGATTCCCGTGTACTCCACGCCGCCGCCGGATTCGGGATTGCGCAGGTAATGGCCGGGATGCTTCATGGCTTCCTCGAGGAGAATTCCGTGGGTTCGGCTGCGGCCGCAGGCGGCGATGAATCCCATGGTGTCGGACAGCGACAGCGGGCCGCGGACGACCTCGTCGATCTCGTCGCCCTCCTCGACGTCCTCCCAGTAGCGGGTCAAGGCGCCGCGAATCCGCGACGGCTCATCGAGCACCTTCTGGTCGATCGCCCGGTATTCCGCGTCCGTGTAGCTGTGCGTCTCGATGTCCTTGTACTTGCCCTTCTCGCGCGAGGCGCTGCGTTCGTGGCGGGTCGTCCAGCCGAGCGCCTTGGCGATGATCTCGTCGCGCTGGTTGGTGAAGGTCGATTCGACGTACTGCATCACCATGCGTCCGGAGAACCGGCCCTCGCGTTCCTGGATGTCGACCACCCGGTTCCAGCAGCTGATGCGGTCGCCGGGGCGGATGTTGCGGAAGAACTCCCAGTCGTTGCCGACGGCGAAGCCGTGCACGCCCCTGAGGCCCCAGTTCGAGCGCCCCGGCCAGTGGTGCACGACCGGGTAGAGCGGCTGCGCGATCAGCCCGCCGAACCGGGTCCAACGGGCGTATTCGGGATCCCGGTAAAGCGGGTTGCGGTCGCCGATGCCGTTGGCGAAGTTGATGATGATGTCGTCGGAGGCGTCCCGCAGATACTGCTCCGGGCGCAGCTTCATGCCGATCATCGCCCGGGCCTCGGCGATCGCCTCGTCGGTGATCTTGCCCTCGACAGCCTCGGCTTTCAGCTCGCCCGGGTGTTCCGCCTGTTCGGCGGCGGTGGCGTCGATCATGTCGTCCTCCTGGCGTTGGCTCTCCGTTTATGCCGAGGCCGCCTGCGGCTGGACCAGCCGCTCGACCTCCGGCACGAGTTGCGACAAGGTTTCTGCGGCGCACACGCCGGCGGCGCGAAGCGCGGCGATCTTGGCCGCGTGGCCGTCCGCGCGGGCGTCAATCAGGGCCGAGGCGTGTCCCATCTTGCGGCCGCGCGGCGCCGAGCGTCCCACGACCAGGGCGGCGACGGGCTTGGCGTCGGGCTGCGCGGCATAGGCGGCGAGGTCGTACTCGTCGCCGCCGCCGATTTCGCCGAGATAGACGATCGCGTCGGTCGCCGGGTCGTCGTGGAAGTAAGCGACGGCCTCGGCCGCGTTGACGCCCTTGACCGGATCGCCGCCAATGCCGACCACCGTGCTCTGGCCGAGGCCGGCGCGGCTCAATCGGTGGCATACCTCGTAGGACAGTGACCCGCTGCGCGAGATCACGCCGAGAGAGCCCGGCCTGTAGCAGAACGACGGCATGAAGCCGAGCTTCGCCTTGCCGGGCGAGATTACCCCCGGCGTGTTGGGGCCGACGACGACGGCGCCCGAACGCCGCGCCGCGGCGCGCATCGCGATGGCGTCGGCCACCGGCAGTCCGTCGCCGGGATATACGACGAGGCGGCAGCCAGCGTCGATCGCCTCGAGCATGGCGTCGAGGGCGCCGGCCGGCGGTACGTAGACCAGCGCGGTGTCGGCCCCTGTTTCCCCGACCGCGGTGCGCATGTCGGCGAATACCGGGATGCCCTCGACCTCGGCGCCGGCGCGCCGGGGCGAGGTGCCGGCGACGACGCGGCCGCCGTAATCGGCGATGTCGCGCACCGAAAACCGGCCCATCTTGCCGGTGATCCCTTGGATCACGATGGCGTTCGTGTCGTCGAGCAGGATGCTCATGCGCCGCCTCCGATAACGTTCACCGCGGTCGCGACCGCCGCCTCGATCGTGGCGTGGTTGTCGAGGCCCGCCGCCGCGAATATGTCGTCGATCTGGTGCGCGTTGGTGCCGTTGAGCCGGAACACCACCGGTTTGTCGGAGTCTCGCTCCGCCATCAGCCGGGTCATCACACGCGCCACCCTTTCCATCTGCGTCGCACCGCCGAAGATGCTGACGAGAATGCTGCGCACCCGGGGATCGGCGTCCAGCATCGCGAAGGCCAGGCCGTAGCCCTGCGGCGCCGGATTGGCGCTGCAATCGAGGAAGCATGCCGGCCGGCTACCGGCCTCGGCGATCAGGTCCATGACCGCCATGGTCATGCCGGCGCCGCCGGAGATCAGGCCGATGTCGCCGTCGAGCGGCACCAGCATCAGACCGGCCTCGAGACAACGTCTGACGAGATCCGGTTCGCCGCGCCGGGCGCGCGCAATCGCCTCGGCGATGTCGGCCGAGCGGAACGCCGCCCATTCGTCGAGGATGATTTTCGCGTCGCCGGCCACCAAACCGCCATCCTCGACCACGAACAACGGGTTGATCTCGACTGTCACGCAGTCGCGCGATGCGGCGAGATGGAGCAACTGACGGGCCAGCGGCACCACCGATTCGCGCAGCGCCGCGTCCGGTTCGACCGCGGCCAGGACGTCGCGCAGCTCGTGTCCCCTGAAATCGTTCGGCGACCCGACATCGTATCGTGTCGGCGGCTGCCCAGCCTCCACCTCGACGCCGCCCTGGGGCGCATAAAGCACGACATAACCGCCGGCCCGGCCGTCGACCGCGACGCAAAGATAGAGCTCGCGTTCGGCGGTCAACCACGGCTCCAGCAACACCGCTTCGGCGCGCTCGCCTTCGAAGTCGAGCGACAGCACGCGGCGCGCCGCGCTCCTGACGGCGGCCGGATCCTCGGCCCTGACCACGCCGCCGGCTTTGCCGCGGCCGCCGCCGGCGACCTGTGCCTTGACGGCGAGGGGGTATGACAACGCGCACTCGTCGAGCTCGGCGGGATCGCGGATCAACGTTCCGCCGGGAACCGTCACGCCGACCGATTGCAGCAGGTGCTTGGCTTCGAACTCGCGCAAGAACATAGATTATATAAAATGCACAAAATGGCGTTTTTTACAAGGGGGATGCACGAGACCTAAGTCAAAAATATTGCAGTTTATGGGGAAGATGGCCTGACATGCTGTCTGTGCTGCAGGGCCTGGAGTCGCAAAATTATATATAATATTTGCTCATTACGATGAATGGCGCGCCGATATTCACGCCCTTCGTTGCTGCGGATTGCGGCGCGGATGGCCGTTCTTGAGGCGCGCGGGACGGGCGGTCACGGGACAGGAACAGAACCGCCCAGGTCGTGGCCGAGCGGTCGTGACGCGGAGTCGCCCGGGAGACCGACCGCACCTTTTCCTTGCCGGACGGAAAGCGTCGAGCGCGACCGCGCCGCCCGGTTAGACACCGCGTTCCGGCTTTCCTAAACTAAGGGGACAAAAGCGACGGGAGAGGGACGCATCCGATGGCTTACGAGACGATCCAGGTCGAGCCGCTGACGCCGCGCATCGGCGCCGAGATCAGCGGGGTCGACCTCTCGCAACCGCTCGGCAATCAAACCTTCCAGGAAATCCACGACGCGCTGATGGACCACCTGGTCGTCTTCTTCCGCGACCAGGAAATGACCATCGAGCAGCACAAGGATTTCGGCCGGCTGTTCGGCGAACTGCACATCCATCCGGGCTCGCCGCCGCCGCACGGCCATCCCGAGGTCCTGGTCATCCATGCCGACGAGAATTCGAAATACGTCGCCGGCGGCAATTGGCACTCGGACGTGACTTGCGACGAGGAGCCGCCGATGGGCAGCGTTCTGCACATCCACGAAATTCCCGAGCCCGGCGGCGACACGCTGTTTGCCAGCATGTATGCGGCCTACGACGCGTTGAGCGATACGATGAAGGCGTTCCTCGACCCGTTGACCGCGATCCACGACGGCGAACACGTCTACCGCGGCCGCTACGCCGACCGCGGCGTCGACGATACCGGCAAGGATTACCCCAACGCCGAACATCCGGTGATCCGGACCCACCCGGTGACCGGGCGCAAGGGGATCTTCGTCAACACCGCGTTCACCACCCGGATCAAGCAAGTGACCCGGCGCGAGAGCGACGCGCTCATGGCCTATCTCTGCGAACACGCGACGAGGCCGGAATTCCAGTGCCGATTCCATTGGCGTCCGAACTCGGTCGCGTTCTGGGACAACCGCTGCGTCCAGCACCACGCGATGTGGGACTATTACCCGCAGGTGCGCTCGGGCCTCAGGGTGACGATCAAGGGCGACCGCCCGTTCTGACCGCCACCGCGCCGCTCAGGCCCAAGCCGGAAATCCGCGCTCGGCGCTCAACCCCGCGATCTCTCCCTCGAGGCCGCACATGAGCTCCGTGCGGCTGCCGGGCCATGTAACCCCGTTGCCGACTAACACATCGCACAGGAACGGCACCGGCACGGCCTTGCCCTTGGGTAGGCACTTGCCGACGCCGTGCAGGAACACCGGGACGACGGGCACGTCCGGGTGCCGCTTGGCGAGGTGGGCGATCCCGGTCTTGAACCTACCGAGCCGTTCCGGCGTGCCGCGCGTGCCTTCGGGATAGAGGATCAGGATCTCGCC
>JASLSL010000342.1 GCA_030743445.1 Alphaproteobacteria bacterium | reverse complement strand
CGGGGTCAGGCCCTCGTCGCCGCCGGCATCCCGGCGATCGGCGAACTCTCCGATCACGTCGTCGGCCGTGCTCGCCGCCAGTTCCATTTGGTAGAGCGCCTGAACCGCGGCCAGGCGCGCCGCACGCCGCCGCTGCCCGAGCGAAGCTTCCGCGCCCTCGCTCATCGGGGGTACAGACGGAAACGGTTCTTCAGATCGACCATCGCAAGGCAGGTCCGCGCCACCTCTCCACCCTTGTTGCGCCGATCGACGGCGGCCCGTTCCATCGCCTGCTCGCGGGTATCGCAGGTCAGAATTCCATTGCCGATGGCCAATGTGTATTGGCTCATCAGATCGGACAGGCCGCGAAAGCTTTCCTGGCAGACGAGATCGTAGTGCGCGGTCTCGCCGCGGATCACGCAGCCGAGCGCAATATATCCGTCGAAGCGCCTGCGGCCGGTCCAATAGTCGAGGCTGCGAACCGCGAACCGGATTGCCGAGGGGATTTCGAGGGCGCCCGGAACGCTGTACCGCTCGTAGGTCGCCCCCGCCTCGTCCAACACCGCGGTGGCGCCACCAACCATCGCGTCGGCGATGTCGGTGTAGAACCGCGAGTCGACGATCATGATATAGGGTTCGGGGTAATCCATGAGCTTGCCCCGGTCGTCACTCGATCGGGCGGCGGTCGATCACAGTCAGCCCGTAACCTTCGATCGCGACGATGGTCTTCGGCGTGTTGGACAGCAGGACCATGTCCTTGATCCCAAGGTCGAGCAGGATTTGCGCGCCGACGCCGTAGTCGCGCAACGCCCTCGGTCGGCCGGGCTCGTCGCCCGGCTCCGAGTCCTCGCCGGCGCCGAGCTGCCGCGATAGGTAATTGCGGCTCCGCTCGCGGATGATGACGATGACGCCGCGGCCTTCCTTGCCGATGATCTCCATCGACTTCTGCAGGTCTCCGGCTCGGCCCCGCTGGTTGGCACCGAGGGCATCCTCGAACACGTTGATGGCGTGCATCCGCACCAGCGTCGGCTGGCTGCCGGAGATATCTCCCTTCACCAGGGCGATGTGCTCCGCATATTCCGCCTTATTGACGTAGAGATACATCTTGAATTCGCCGCCATGCCGGCTGTCCAGCGTCGTCTCGTGGATCCGCTCGACGATCCGGTCGTTGCGCCGGCGGTAGGCGATCAGGTCGGCGATGGCGCCGATCTTGAAGCCGTGAAACTGGGCAAACTTCACCAGGTCCGGCAGCCGCGACATGGTGCCGTCCTCGTTCATGATCTCGCAGATCACGCCGGAGGGGTTGAGGCCCGCCAGCCGCGCCAGGTCGACCGCCGCTTCGGTGTGGCCGGTGCGTACAAGGACGCCGCCATCGCGCGCCATCAGCGGGAAGACATGTCCCGGCGAGGCGATGTCGTCGGCCCCGGTCGTCGGATCGATCGCAACGGCGATGGTATGGGCGCGATCGGGCGCGGAAATTCCCGTCGTGACCCCCTCGCGCGCTTCGATCGAAACGGTGAAGGCGGTGCTGTGGCGCGACTCGTTTCGCTGGATCATCAGGTCGAGCCCGAGTTGCTCGCAGCGCTCGCCGGTCAGCGCCAGGCAAATCAGGCCGCGCCCGTGGGTCGCCATGAAATTGATCGTGTCGGGCGTGGCCATCTGCGCCGGGATCACCAAGTCGCCTTCGTTCTCGCGTTCCTCGTCGTCGACCAGGATAAACATCCGGCCGT
The DNA here is from genome assembly GCA_030743445.1 of Alphaproteobacteria bacterium. GTDB lineage: Bacteria > Pseudomonadota > Alphaproteobacteria > UBA8366 > UBA8366 > JASLSL01. Next base: position 7,626 of record JASLSL010000342.1, on the reverse strand, counting down.
TGCGCGCGTCCTCGATGATCTCTTCGATCGACGATAGATAGGCGAGATCCTCCGCGGCGCGCGCAATCGCCTGTTTGCTTACCGTTGCGAGCTTGGGTTTTTCCGCCAAATCACTTCTCCGGTCGGCTTTGCGGCAGAAGGCGTGCCACATATCGGGCAAGCATGTCCACCTCGATATTGACGCGATCACCGGGCGCCAGGCCGCCGAATGAGGTGTTTTCCGCCGTATGCGGGATGATATTGACCCCGAAGGCCGGATCCTCGACCTCGTTCACGGTCAGCGAAATACCGTCGAGCGCGACGCACCCCTTGGGCGCAATGAAGCGGGCCAACTCGGCCGGCGGCTTTACGGTGAATCGAATGCTGTCGCTCTCCTCGCGCCGGTCGGCGATCTCGGCGACCCCGTCGACATGACCGAACACGAGATGCCCGCCAAGTTCGTCGGCGAGCGTCAACGGGCGTTCCAGATTGATCGCCGTGCCCTCCCGCCAACCACCGATCGTGGTGCAGGACAGGGTTTCCTCGGAAGCATCGACGGCGAACCAGTCCGGCCCCTTCTCGGTGACCGTGAGGCAGACGCCCGAACATGCGATCGAAGCGCCCATATAGACGCTGTCCATGGCATAGGCGGTCGCGATCGAAATCCGGGTGTCGCCGCCCTTCGCGATCGACCGCACACGTCCGAGGTCGCTGATCAAACCGGTAAACATTTAATCCACTCGTTGCGGACGCAACCCTAGTCCCGCCGGCGGTAAGTTTCCAGCACGTCGTCACCAAGGGACTCCGCCGTAACCCGCTGGAAGCGCTGCATTTCTTCGAGATGATCGACGCCATAGGGCGCGATCGCGGGGATCCCGTCGCCACCCATTATCCCGCCCGCGCGAAACCAGGCGATCCGGTCGACCAGGTCGGCGCGCATCAACGACGCGGCGAGCGCGGAGCCGCCCTCGACCATGATCCTTGTCAGTCCCTTCCCGGCGAGCGCCGCCAGGGCCTTGCGGGGATCCGGATAACCGTTCTTCCCCGCGGCCACTTCCAGCACCTCGATGCCGCAATCCTCGTAGGCCTTGCGACGGTCCTCGTCCGCCGCTTCGAGCACGATCATCCAGGTCGCCCACTGCTTGGCGGTTTTCGCTAGCCGGGATGTCAGGGGAAGCCGCATGCGTGCATCGACGACGATACGCACCGGCGAGCGGTCCTCGAGGCCGGGCAGCCGGCAAGTCAGCGTCGGGTCGTCGACCAGCGCCGTGCCGATGCCGACGACGACCGCGTCGTGGGTCGCGCGCATCAGATGCGCCCGGCGGCGCGCCGCCTCGGCGGTGATCCACTTGCTCTCGCCGGTATGGGCGGCGATCCGGCCGTCGAGGGTCGTCGCCGTCTTGAGCGTGATCAGCGGCCGCCCTTCCCGCCGGTGCATCAGGTAGCCGGCATTGTCCCCGGCCGCGGCGTCGGCACACACATCGGTCACGACCTCGATCCCCGCGTCGCGCAACCGGGCGTGGCCCTTACCGGCGACCCGCGGATCGGGGTCCTCGATCGCGGCGACCACGCGGGCGACACCCGCCGCGATCAACGCTTCGGTGCACGGCGGCGCCTTGCCTTGGTGATTGCAGGGCTCCAGGGTGACGTAGGCGGTCGCCCCCTTGGCCGCTGTTCCGGCCCGCCGCAACGCCTCGGTCTCGGCATGCGGACGGCCGCCGGGCTGGGTCCAGCCGCGGCCGACAATCCGCTCGCCGCTATCGGAATGCCGTACGAGGACGCAACCGACCGCCGGGTTCGGCCAAACTATTCCCAGACCGCGCCGGCCGAGCGCCAGCGCTGCGCCCATATGACGCTCATTCGCTGGATCCTGCGGTATCAGTGCCGAGTTCATCGGTGATGAACTCCTCGAAATCCTTGGCCTCGCGGAAGTTACGATAAACCGAGGCGAAGCGCACGTACCCGACCTGATCGAGGGTGGCGAGCGAATCCATCACCAGTTCGCCGATCGTATCGACCTTGATCTCGCTCTCGCCGCTGCTTTCGAGCCGCCGGACCATGCCGTTGATGACCTGCTCCAAGCGGTCCGGATCGACCGGCCGTTTGCGTAGCGCGATGCGCATCGAGCGCGCCAGCTTCTCGCGGTCGAAGGGTTCGCGCTGGCCGGTCTTTTTCAAGACCGTCAGTTCGCGCAACTGCACCCGCTCGAAGGTGGTGAACCGGGCGCCGCAATTCACGCAGTACCGCCGGCGTCGAATCGCGGTGTTGTCCTCGGTCGGCCGAGAATCCTTCACCTGCGTATCGTCGTGACCACAAAACGGACACCGCATTGGATAGCCCTCCTCCCCTCAAACGAACGTCGTTACATGTCCCGATAGATCGGGAACCGGTTGCACAGCTCCGACACCTTCTGGCGGACCGCGTTCTCAACGGCGACGTTGGCGTCACCGTCGGCCGAAAGCCCGTCGAGGGTCTCGATGATCCATTCCCCGATCTGCCGGAATTCCGCCTGGCCGAAGCCGCGGCTGGTCCCGGCCGGCGAGCCGAACCGAATGCCGGATGTCACCGCCGGCGTTTCGGGATCGAACGGAATGGCGTTCTTGTTGCAGGTCAGGCCGGCGCGCTCGAGGCTCTGCTCGACCTGTTTGCCGGTCAGGCCCTTGGGGCGCAGATCGACCAGAACCAAGTGCGTATCGGTGCCGCCCGAGACGATGTCGAGCCCGCCCTCCTCCAACGTCGCGGCCAGGGTCCGGGCGTTGTCGACCACGGCCTGCGCGTAGGCCCGGAACTCGGGCTGCAGCGCCTCGCCGAGCCCGACCGCCTTGGCGGCGATGACATGCATCATCGGCCCGCCCTGGGTGCCGGGGAAGATCGCTGAATCGATCTTCTTGGCGAGCTCTTGGTCGTCGGTCAGGATCAAGCCGCCGCGGGCGCCACGCAGGGTCTTGTGAGTCGTCGCGGTGACCACGTGAGCATGCGGGAACGGGTTGGGATGCGCCTTGCCGGCGATGAGGCCGGCGAAATGCGCCGCGTCGACCATCAGGTAGGCACCGACGGAATCGGCGATCTCGCGGAAGCGCTCGAAGTCGATGATCCGCGAATAGGCCGAGCCGCCGGCGACGATCAGCTTCGGCTTGTGGGCCAAAGCGAGCGCCGCGGCCTCGTCGTAGTCGATCAGCGAGTCGTCACGCCTGACGCCATATTGGACCGGTTCGAACCACTGGCCGGATTGGCTCGGCGGCGCGCCGTGGGTCAAATGCCCGCCGGCGGCGAGCGACATGCCGAGCAGGACGTCGCCCGGCTTCAGCAACGCCTTGTAGACGGCGAAATTGGCCTGCGTGCCCGAATGCGGCTGTACGTTGGCGAAGCCGCATTCGAACAGTTGCGTTGCGCGCTCGATGGCGAGCCGCTCGGCGACGTCCACCCAATCGCATCCACCATAGTAGCGCCGACCCACATAGCCTTCGGCGTATTTGTTGGTCATCACCGAGCCCGTCGCCTGCAAGACCGCCTTGGAGACGATGTTCTCGGAGGCGATCAGCTCGATCTGATCGCGTTGTCGGTCGAGCTCGCCGCGGATCGCGGAGAAGATTTCCGGATCGGCCTCGGCGAGGTCGGCCTGGAATAACTGGTCGAATTCGGAAAATTCGGGGGCCGTATTCGATTGGGCCATGATCGTAACAATTCCCTGGTCGGTTGAAATCAGGACATCTTGGCGACGCGGCGTTCGTGCCGACCGCCCTCGAACTCGGTCTCGAGAAACGTCTTCAGGCAGTCGATCGCGGACTCGGTCCCGGTGGTGCGCGCCCCGATGGCGAGCACGTTGGCGTCGTTGTGCTGGCGCGAAAAGCGGGCGTCGGTCGTATCGTGACACAGCGCCGCGCGCACGTGTTTGTGGCGATTGGCGGCGATGGTCATGCCGATGCCGGTGCCGCAGACGAGGACTCCGCGCGCCGCGCGGCCGTCGCCCAGGGCTTCCGACAGCGCCTCGGCATAATCCGGATAATCGACCGAATCCGCCGTGTCGGTCCCCAAATCGAGCACTTCGTACCCCATTTCAGTCAACGTTTCCTTCAGCGCGGACTTCATTTCGAAACCGGCGTGATCGGAAGCAATCACAATAATTTCCGAAGCCATCGCAGGGCTACTCCCGACACGCAACGCCGAACGGACCGATATCGAACGATTCTCCCGAACGGGCGGCATTTTATACCATATGTCGCGGATGCATGCCAACACGCCACAAGGTCGGCTAATTTCGGCGTCACCGCGCATCGACCGCCAGCGGCGGCAATCGAAATCATCCCGGGCAATAGAAAACAGATAATCAAGGCGATGCGCATGAACAGGCAAGCAATAGCCATGTAACCACTTTATCTTGGGTTACGTTTGCGGAAAGGCAATATATATTGTGCCTAAATTTAAACAATCGGAGTTTCTATACTCGGATTCTTGAGTCAAAAGAACTAAATATTGGAAATTTTACCCACTAAAGTTGACTCAAAGAATGAATTATGCAAATGAATCTGTAGTAATAACAAATTTACTGGGTGGGCAGTAATGAGCCAAGGGACAACAAATAAAGCGACGTCCGAAGACATCCTGCGCATGACGACCGAAATCGTTTCCGCTTATCTCGGAAATAATGTACTTTCAACGGCGCAGATTCCGGACGTCATCAATACGGTCTACGGGACGCTAAACAGGGTCAACGGCGCGGTTGGGGACGCCGAGGCGCGCGCGCGCAAGGCGGCGGTGCCCGTTCGCCGGTCGATCACACCGGACTACATCGTCTGTCTCGAAGACGGCAAGAAGCTGAAGATGCTGAAGCGCCATCTTCGCACGGTCTACAATCTGACGCCGGAGGAATATCGGGTGAAGTGGGGTCTGCCGTCGGACTATCCGATGGTGGCGCCAAACTATTCGAAGCAGCGCTCGGCTTTCGCCAAGAAGATCGGCCTCGGCCGTTCGTCGGGCCGGCGTGCCGCAACGATGTAATCGAACCCGCTCGAGCCTAATCTCGAATAAGCCGGCCTGTTGCGGGCCGGTTTTCTTTTCTAAGAAAAGGTGCCAGGCACCTTTTAATTTGGCGGGTTGCCGGGCTAGACCAGTCCCCCGCGACCGCCGCCTTCGGCACCCCCGTTATCTTCGTACTTTTTCATCACGTAGCGCAGCTTGCGGACCGCGGCGTCCTCGAGCGCCTTTTGGCTGCGCTTCGGATCGCCGACGATCGAGGCCTCCATCCCGGTCCGTTCGTCGACCGCCGACACCTTGATATAGCGCCCGATCTTCACGAACTCGATCAGGATCGATCCTTTGCGCCTGGTCGCCATCGCCTATCCTCCGCTGACGACCAGCGCGGTGCGGATCGCCAGCTCGTCCCGATCGTAGCGCTCGCTCCAGTACGGGTGCACCGCCTCGACGAGATCCGGCCGGCGGTCGACCGGCACCAGGACGGAGTTTAGACCCGCTTTGGCGAACCCGGCCATCACGTCGGACGGGCGGGCCAAGTTGATGTGCGGTCCGAAACGCAGACGGTACTGCCGCGGCGGCATGTCGTAGATGCGGGTGAAGGGCCAGTCCTTGTCCCTATGATTGCCGAAATTGACCAGGTGCAGGAATCTCGCGGACGGCGCCATCAGCCGAGCCAATGCCGAGATCGACCGGTCGAGGTCCGCGATATGTTCCAAGCAGGAGTTGGAGAGAACGATCTCGGCCGCGTCGGGCAGGCTCGCCACGTCCAGCGCACCACGCGCGATGTGCAGGCGCCGAGCGAGGCTCTCGCGGAACGAGGCGAAATCCATCGTGCCGCCGAAATGCGCCGCCAGATCGTCGAGCACGGGACGCAGGTATCCCGTCTCGATCCTGCGGTCGGCGAGCGTGCCATCGATCCAGTCCGGATCGACGCCATGGTAGCTCTCCGCGCCCCGGAAGATCGCCAGCGGACCCCAGCCGCCGAGCGGGCCGGGTCCGATTTCCAATACCCGGCGGCCGTTGAAATCGAGTCGGGGCCAGCCGATCTCGGATTCGAGCAGGGCCTCGTTGCCGTCCAGGAATTCGCGCATGCGCCCAGCACGCATCTGGGACGGGTCGTGCAATACCTCGTCGATCCGCACCCGCGCCTTGTCGGTCCACGGCAACCGCTTCCGCACCTTGGCCCAGACCAAGCGCGGCGGAAGCTCGCGGACGAGCCGCAATTGGTGGGCAAGATTACCGATGTAACCCAGATTCATGACGCGGCCGAAATTCCCCGAGACGCCGATTCCATAGCGCAATCACTTTTTCGATATCTCGCCGGTTTGGCCACCAAAAAAGTCATCGCTTGATCTAACATGAAATGGGGACAACCGGGCGGCAATCGCAACGAAGGGTGGATCGAGGACTTGAACCGGCACAGAACCGATCTTTCGCGACGTCGTTTGCTCGGCGGGGCCGCCGCGCTCGGCGCGACTGCATTGACGGCGGCCGCCAATCCGGCGATCGCCAAATGGCTGCCGCCGACACCGATGCAGCCCGCCGGGCCATTCTACCATCCCCTCCCGCCGCTCTCGGTCGACAACGACCTCGTCTACCACAAGGGCAAAACCGAGCCGGCGGAAGGCGACATCATCCACGTCATGGGCCGGATGCTCGACCCGTCGGGCAAACCGATCGCCGGGGCCCGGGTGGAAATCTGGCAGGCCAATATCTGGGGCCGTTACAACCATCCCCGCCACGCCAACGCCAACCTGCCGGACGACCCGAACTTCTTCGGCTTCGGGCACACGAAAAGCAACGCGAGCGGCGCCTACCGGTTCCGCTCGATCAAACCGGGCGCCTACCCGGACAACCCGAACTGGATAAGGCCGCCGCACATCCACTTCGCGATATTCCCGCCGAAGTCGGAGGTCTGGACGACGCAGATGTATTTTGCCGGCGAGGTGCTGAACGACGAGGATTTCCTGTTGCAGGGCATCAAGGACCCGAAGGCGAGACAACGCGTCATCGTGCCCTTCAAGTCGACGGGCCCGAAGTTCGAGTCGGGCTCCGATCTCGGCGTGTTCGACATCGTGATCGGCCAGCCCGGGGTCGAGCGCAAGAATATTTAAAGCGCAGTCACGTCGTAGCCGAGGCGCGGGAAGTGGACGTGGAGGACACCGGTCCGCGGGTCGTCGCGGCGGATCGCGATTTCATCCCGCGTTGCATAGACGACCGTGCCTTGCACCGGATCGGGCGCGAAATCCTCGGTCGCGACGGCAACGAATGTGCCGGGCGCCGGGCCGTCGGCTTCGATCTCGGCCGGTATCGGCGCCGGCGTGGCATCTTTTCCGATCGCCAGCGCCTCGTCCGGCGTCAACTCGGTCCGTTTGCCGTGACCGATTTCGGCGACGCGCGACATCCAGGCCTGGATACGCGGATAGAGATCGAGCGCCTGCGCCGCCTTGCCTTCAAGCGCCTTCAGCCACCAAAGCCGTTGATAGACGGCGAAGTCCGAGAGGCGCGGCCTCTCGCCTGACGGATGGTTGCGTCCGTCGGCAAGGACGTCCTCGATCCACCCCAGCATGAGATGCAGCTGTCGCTCGTGGTGCGGCAAACTGGCCTCGACCTCGGCCATGCTGGGCGTCGCATGGCCGCGCATCGCGGATCGGTCGGCGAAGAAAGGCGCGG
>JASLSL010000341.1 GCA_030743445.1 Alphaproteobacteria bacterium | reverse complement strand
CGGCCATGGAGACGAGTTCTAATAGCGAGTTGAAGGTCGAGCCACGCGCCGATCAAGCGGCCAAAGTGAACCTGGCCCAGGATGCATTTTTAAAGGGGTGGACGCATTACCTCAGATCGACTCCCCGCGAATTGGTCATGGCGGAAGCGCTGTTCAAAGAGGCAATCGCCCTCGACGCCGATTACGGCCCAGCCTACGCAGGCCTGGCCTCAACTTACTGGTTGGCGTCACAGCGTTTTTGGGAAATGCGTTTCGGCTTCAACTGGAAGTGGGCGCGCGTACTCACGATCAAGCTCCTTGAAACGGCGCAGAAGGCGCCGACAGCCATCGCCCATCAACTGGCGTCTTCGATCTATATAGTTCAGCGACGGTATGCCGAGTCCATCGGCGCGGCGCGGCGCGCCATCGAATTGGACTCCAACAGCGTCGAAGCATATCGAGCCTTGGCCTACGCATTGATCATGAGTGGACAGCCGGCGGAAGCCCGAAAGACGGTGGAAAGGGTTCAGCGCCTCGACCCGCGCGCGGCGGGACGGAATTTCTTCCTGCTCGGCCTGATCGCTTTCACCGAGGGGAATCTGGAGCAAGCGGCAAGCCTGATCGAGCGCGCGAGGGAGCATGTCAAGGACGCGCAGTTTTACCTACCTCCGCTTATCGCCGCGTACGTTCATCTGGGCCGCGACGACGAGGCCCGAACCATGTTGAAAATCTATTACGATTGGTTTTCCACGCATTCAACCGAACTCAGTAGCATCATGTATTTCTGGCCCTTCAAAGATAATGCTGTTGCCGCGCGCCTTGCCAACGGCCTGCTCCTGGCCGGCATACAGGGAAAGCCTGGTGGGTTTTACAATGTTTCAGACGAACACCGATTGACGGGCCCTGAAATCGCCGGCCTTTTCAAGAAATTCGGACGTGCATGGAAAATCTACGACGTTCGCGCGTTCGGGCAATACCCCATGGATTTGACGGATCTGTTCCGAAAAGATGGAACGGTCGTGCGAAAATTTGAAGGTTGGAGTGGAGGCGGTGATGTCGGGATCAATTTCGAATGGATTGGCCAATATCGGATCGACGGCGATTTGCTGTGCATAGATTTTCAGCGCGCCGTCGTGGGTGGATTGGGGTGCCGCCCGGTTTTTCGCAGTACAGACATCGCCCGTCGCGCCAATAGGGAATATATCATTGTGGGAGCGCTTGGATTTTACGAATTCAGTCCGGCAGATTAGGGGCGTGCGCCCCGGCCGATGGGTAAGGCCAGGCGACCGGGGTAGATGTCTACCTTACGTCCGCTTTTGGCCCCAAGCGGACCTCGGCCAAACCGACCCACTATCCGAGCCTTGTTGAAAGCCCGCGCCGCCTATGGCAAACGGTGCCTGATGTTTCGCTCCATCAAGCTTTGCCTGTGCACGATCGCCGTCGGTCTCGCCGGCTCGGCCGCCGCCGCCGCGGAGTTCACGGTGTGGCTCGAGGCGCTCAAGGCCGAGGCGTTGGGAAAAGGGATCAGCCAAGTGACGCTCGACAACGCCTTCGCCGGCGTCAGACCGATCCCGCGGGTGATCGAGCTCGATCGCAACCAACCTGAATTCAAGCTGACCTTCGAGCAATACATGAGCCGCGTCGTCCCGCGTAAACGAGTCGAGAAGGGGCGGCGGCTCCTGGCCGAGAACGAGGCACTGTTGGACGCGGTCTCATCCAAGTTCGGCGTGCAGGCGCGCTTTCTGGTGGCGCTGTGGGGCATCGAGTCCGATTTCGGGCGGCTCACCGGCGGGTTCCGGGTCATTCCGGCGCTGGCGACGCTGGCCCACAACGGGCGGCGCAGCAAGTTCTTCCGCGTTCAGCTATTCCACGCGCTGCGGATCATCGACCAGGGTCATGTCGGCGCGCGCCAAATGATGGGGTCGTGGGCCGGCGCCATGGGCCAGGTCCAATTCATGCCGTCGAGCTTCAACAACTTCGCCTTCGATTACGATGGCGACGGCCGCAAGGACCTTTGGACCACGCCCGGCGACATCTTCGCCTCGGCGGCGAATTACCTGGCGCGCTCGGGCTGGCGTGGCGACAAGACCTGGGGGCGCAAAGTGACGCTTCCCGTGGATTTCGATCGCAGCCGACTCGGCCTGAAGACACGGATGCCGATGTCGGAATGGCAGGCCCTCGGCGTCCGGCGTGTCAACGGCGGCGATCTACCCGAGGTCGAGGTTACCGCCTCGCTGATCACCCCGACGGACAAGGGCTTGGGGCCGCCATTTCTAGTCTACGAGAACTACCGGACGATCCTGAAATGGAACCGTTCACACTTTTTCGCGCTCGCGGTCGGACGCCTTGCCGACCTGATCGGGGGCCAGTAATATACAATATACGGTGGGTGAGGACGACTTGTTACACAAGATAGTGGGATTTGTACGGTATCGACCGCTCGGCGTTCCTTTCGCGCTGGCGGCGCTGTTTCTACTTGGCGGTTGCGCCGAGACCGCCTTCTTGGCGCAGACCGCGAAGGAGATTCAAGGCTCGACACCGTCGACGCCTAAAGCCGAGACCGCCTACAAGATCGGCAAGCCCTACCAGATCGACAACGTCTGGTACTACCCGAAGGTCGAGTACGACTACAACAAGACCGGAATCGCCTCGTGGTACGGTCCGAAGTTCGACGGCAGGCCGACCGCCAACGGCGAGATTTTCGACATGAACGAGGTCAGCGCGGCGCACAAGACCTTGCCGCTGCCGACCGTGGTGCGGGTCACCAATCTCGATAACGGCCGCGCGCTCAACGTCCGGGTCAACGATCGCGGGCCGTTCGCGCATGGCCGGATCATCGACATGTCGCGCCGCGCGGCGCAACTTCTCGGCTTCGAGCGCAAGGGCACCGCCTTGGTGCGGGTCGCGGTCCTGCCCGAGGAAAGCCGCAGGCTGGCCTCAATCGCCCAGGGCGGGCGCGATCTCTACGCCGACCAGCCGGCGAAACCGAAGGCCGCACCGCGAGTCGCCGTCACCAGCAAGGAACTGCCGCCGCCGCCGGGCACCAAGATCGTGCCGGCGCCATCACCCAATCACAGGGTCAAGCCGGTCGAAAAGGTGCCGCTGCCGAAGGACACCGTCACCCCGGCGCTCGCCAGGGTCGACCAGAAGGTCACCGTGGTACCGGTCGCCTCGACCCCACGAATCTTCATCCAGGCCGGCGCCTTCGGCCAGTATCACAACGCGCTGAGGGTCCACACGATCCTGAAGACCCTCGGCAAGTCGACGATCAGTCAAACCCGGGTCGTCGGCAAGCCGTTGTTCAGGGTTCGTCTCGGTCCGTTCGCCAGTGTTGAAGCGGCGGACCGCGCGCTCGATACCGTCATTCGCGCCGGATACCCGAATTCGCGGACGGTCGTCGAGTAAACGGTCATAAATTCGGCTAGATTGGCGGTTAACTATCGCCGCACCCCGAACCACTACGCCCCGAACCACTACGCCTGAGAATGAAGAGAGTGAGAACCATCGCCAACACCATCCCAACCTTAGTCGCCGCCTTGGCGTTCGCGGTTGGCTCCACATTCGCCCAAAGCACGGCCACGGCGACCGAAACCAGCGCCAAACAGGCGCTGATGATCGACTTCCAGACCGGCGCCGAACTGCTTTCCAAGAACGCGGATGCGGCGATGGCGCCCGCTTCGATGACCAAGATGATGACGATCTACATGCTGTTCGAACGCCTGAAGGACGGCAGTCTGTCGCTCGACGACACCATGCGGGTCAGCGAGAAGGCGTGGCGCAAGGCCGGCTCCAAGATGTTCGTCGAGGTCGGCAAACGGGTGAAGATCGAAGACTTGATCCGCGGCGTCATCGTCCAGTCGGGCAACGACGCCTCGATCGTCATCGCCGAAGGGCTCGCCGGCAGCGAGGAGGCTTTCGCCACCGAGATGACCGCCAAGGCGCGCGAGTTGGGCATGACCGGGACGACCTTCAAGAACGCCTCGGGCTGGCCCGATCCGGAACACCTCACGACCGCGCGCGACCTCGCCAAGCTGGTCGAGGCGACGATCCGAGAATTCCCGGATTTCTACCACTACTATGCAGAAAAGACTTTTGTTTACAACAGCATAACACAGCACAACCGAAACCCGATGTTGTACCGGGACATCGGCGCCGACGGGCTCAAGACCGGCCACACCCAGGCGGCGGGATACGGGCTCGCCTCGGCCGCCATCCGCAACGGCCGGCGCCTAATCCTGGTGGTCAACGGCCTGACCTCGTCAAAGGCGCGCAAGATCGAAGCTGAGCGCCTGTTCGATTGGGGGTTTCGCGAGTTCTCCAACCACACTTTGCTGAAACCCGGCGAGACCATTACCGAGGCCGAGGTCTGGCTCGGCCAGGCCGACATGATACCGCTGATCGTCGAGCAAGGCCTGACCCTGACCCTCAACCGCAAGGAGCGGCGTGCGCTCAAGGTCACCGCGATCCATGACGAACCGCTGCCGGCGCCGCTCGCCAAGGGCAGCAAGCTCGGGCGGCTGGTCGTCGCGATCCCGGGGCGGCGCGAGATCGAACTCCCGCTCGTCGCCGGCGCCGACGTCCAGCGGCTCGGCGTCGCCGGGCGTTTATCGACGGCCCTGCAACAGTTACTCTGGGGATCGGGCAACTAGAGTATAGACCGGGAGACGCACGTCGTGGCATCGGGCCGGTTCATCACCTTGGAGGGCGGCGAGGGGGCCGGCAAGTCGACCCATGTCGACCTGTTGATCGAGTCGCTCGACGCCGCCGGCATAACCGCCGTCAAATCCCAGGAACCCGGCGGCGGCTCGGCGGAGGCCGAGAAAATCCGCGCATTGCTGGTCGAGGGCGACGTCGGGCGCTGGGACCCGGTCGCCGAGGCACTGTTGCATTCCGCGGCCCGCCGCGACCATCTCGTCAACATCGTATGGCCGGCGCTCGAGCTCGGGCACTGGGTGGTCTCCGACCGCTTCGCCGATTCCACGATGGCCTATCAGGGATACGGTCATGGGCTCGACCGCGCCGCGATCGAACAGCTTTACGAGATCACCGTCGGCGATTTCCGCCCGGACCTGACGATCGTCCTCGATCTACCGGCCGAGGAGGGATTGAAGCGGGCGGGGAAACGCGGTGGCAACGAGGACCGCTACGAGCGCATGGGCCTCGATTTCCACGAACGGCTGCGCGACGGCTTCCTCGACATTGCCCGCCGTGAGCCGGAACGCTGCGTGGTGATCGACGCGCGACCGCCACGCGAACAGGTTCAGGCGGCGATCCGCGATTGCGTCGCCGAACGCCTCGAGGTCGAGTTCCCATGAGCGAAGTCATGGACGTGGTCGAGATATCGCCGCGCAACAACCCGGACCTCGTCGGCCAGGAGGCGGCCGAGCAAACCCTGCTCGATAGCTGGAACGCGGACCGGCTGGTGCATGCATGGCTGCTGACCGGTCCCAGGGGAATCGGTAAATCGACGCTCGCCTACCGGTTCGCGCGCTTCGTTCTCAGCGAGGGCAGCGACGGCGGCGGGTTGTTCGGCGACCAGCCCGATTTTCGGCCGACCTCGCTGGCGCTCGACCCGTCCGACCCGGTCTTCCGACGCGTCGCCGCCGGCGGACACGCCGACCTCAAGACCGTCGAGCGGACGCCCAATCCCAAGACCGGCAAGCTGCGCACGGGTATCGTCGTGGACGACGTGCGCGAGGTTAAGGATTTCATGCGGCTGACCCCGGCCGAGGGTGGTTGGCGCGTCGCGATCGTCGACGCGGCGGATGAAATGAATACCCACGCCGCCAACGCGATACTGAAGATCCTCGAGGAACCGCCGGAGCGCGCGCTTTTGCTGCTGGTTTGCCATGCGCCGGGGCGGCTCTTGCCGACGATCGTCTCGCGCTGCCGGCGGCTGCCCATGCACGAGCTGGATGAGTCCGTCGTCGTGGACTTGTTGGCCCAGCACCTGCCGGACCTGCCGGCGGACGACCGGACGGCGTTGGCGCGGCTCGGCGAGGGCAGCATCGGCGAGGCCTTGGCGTTGGCCGACGCGGGCGGCCTCGAACTCTACGGCGAGGTTGTGCGTCTGATGGGATCGCTCGGCGAGCTCGACGTCGAACGGGTTCACAAGCTCGGCGCTCTGGTGTCACGGCGCGGCTCGGAAGACAAGTTCGCGACCCTGCGGCGGCTGATCGACCGCTGGCTCGGCGCCATGATCGCGGCGGCGGCGCGTGGCGAGGCGCTACCCGAGGCGATCGCCGGGGAGGCGCAAGTTCGCCGCGATCTCCTGGCCCGTGCGCCGCTTGAACAATGGCTGGAGGTGTGGGAAAAGGTCACCGACCTGATGGCGCGGGCGGAAGGCTTCAACCTCGACCGCAAGCAGGTCGTGATCAGCGCGTTCATTTCGCTCGCCGCCGCCGCGGGTAAGGATCGACGCCCGCACTGACCCCGGGAAGATTTTCGACATGGCCGCTGGGCGATACTACGTCACCACGCCGATCTACTACGTCAACGACGCGCCTCATATCGGCCATGCCTACACGACGCTCGCCTGCGATGCGCTGGCCCGGTTCATGCGCCTCGACGGGCGCCATGTGCGATTCCTGACCGGCACCGACGAGCACGGCCAGAAGGTCGAGAAGGCGGCCGCCGCGGCCGGCATCGATCCGCAGGCCTTCACCGATGAGATGTCGGGCAATTTCCGCCGCCTGGCGGACGCGATGAACTTCAGCCACGACGATTTCATCCGCACCACCGAGCAGCGCCACATCGACTCGAGCAAGGGCATCTGGCAGGCGATCGCGGCCAACAAATCACCCAAGGGCCAGGACAACATCTACCTCGACAAGTACGCCGG
>JASLSL010000340.1 GCA_030743445.1 Alphaproteobacteria bacterium | reverse complement strand
TTTTCCGGCGCTCATCTGGGCTCAGCATCGACACCTCGCCGGTCGAACCCATGATCAGGACGGCGCTGGTGCCGTTCTCGGCATGGAAATCGAGCAAGGTGCGGAAGCCTTCGTAATCGACCGACCCGTCTTTGTTGAACGGGGTGATCAAGGCCACGAACGAGCCTTCGATACGGGGTTTGGTCATGCTGCCGTCTCCCTGGGACGAATCGCCGGTGAACCGGGACGCCGCGGCTATTCTAGCACCGCCAGCGGCACCTTTTCCATGCCCGGCTCATAACCCTGGCCCGACGCGCGGTCATGACCGGTTTAACCGTTCCTTGCGTTTGAAGTATTGGTCGGCGGCGCGCAGGATCGAAAGCGCCACCCGTTGGCGGAACTTCTTCGAGCGCAGCAGCTTCTCTTCCTTGCGGTTGGAGAGGTAGCCGAGTTCGACCAGCACCGACGGCACGTCGGGCGATTTCAGCACCGCGAACCCGGCGAACCGGTGGGTGTTGCGCAACAGCGAGATGTTGCGCGCCAGCTGCTTGACCAGGAACCGCGCGAAGTGCGCCGATTCGTCCATCGTGTTGCGCTGCCGTAGCGAGATCAGGATTGAGGCGACGTCGTCCGATTGGGTCGAGAGGTCGACCCCGGCGATGACATCGGCGCGGTTTTCCTTGGTCGCCAGTGCCTCGGCTTCCTTGTCCGACGATTTTTCCGACAAGGTGTAGACCGAGGCGCCACGGATCTTGCGGTTCTTGATGGTATCGGCGTGCAGCGAGACGAAGAGCTCGGCGGCGGCGTCCTCGGCCCGCTTGAAGCGCCTGCGGAGCGAGACGTAGACGTCGCGGTTGCGGGTCAACAGCACCCGGTAGCGGCCGGTCGCCTCGAGCTTGCGCTTGACCGCCTTGGCGACCTTGAAGGTGATGTGCTTCTCGAAGATACCGGTCCGGCCGATGGCTCCCGGATCGACGCCGCCATGCCCCGGATCGATCATCACCACGCGCCGGTCGCCCTTGCGGCGCGGCGGCGGCGGCGTGGCCGGCTTTGCCGCGCGCTCGGGCGCCGGCGCCTTCCACTTGGGCGATGCGATCGACTTCGGTGTCGTCCCGAACGCCACCGGTGTAATCCCGCGGATGTCGAGCACGAAGCGTTGGCCCGGCGCCTGCGCCGTCCCCGACGCCAGGAAGAAGTGCCGCTCGATCGCGACCGGCGTGTTGACGTCGATCACCACCCGGCTGTTGCCAGGCCGGAACAGGCCGTAGCGGTAATTCGCGACCAGTCCGGCGGCGGCGTTGAGCTTCGGCGGCTCGGCGCGCCAGCTCACCTCGGGCAGGTCGACGACCACGCGATAGGGGTTGGTCAGGATGAATATCCGATAGGGAAAGGCCCGATCGGCCTCGATCACGAAACGGGTGATCTCGCCATGCGCGCCGACCCGCGCCTTGGTGATCACCGGGCCCGCACCGGCGCCCGCGGCGGGGAATGCCTGGGCAAACAATCCCACGACGGCCGAGATGATGACCGGCGCCAGCAGGTATCGGATCGAGGATCGTATGGTCATCACCAACATATGGGGTCTGGAATTCTCCAGCTACACTACATATATCGAATCATGTCGAGTTCGTTCAATCGAAATTGACCGCTGAGGCGGCTTCCGCCGGGGGCAACTGGAAATTGCGCATTGTCGAAGCGGGGCCGAGAGGCGTATGCTGGACGTTACTGTGAATCACGGTTCACAGACCCGGCGGGCTTCGTCGGGTCATCGATGTCGTGAAACACGCGGGCCGGCGGCGACCGAAACGCCGCCCTTTATACGCCGGCGAAGTCCGACGTCCGAATGTAAACGGAATTGTTTATGGCAAACACGAAGCCAATCCCCCGATCCGGATTCAATCGATCGCCGGGTCGGATCGCGCGGTCCGATGATGCCGCTCTCGTCCTGACGGGCCTTGCTGCCCGTCGGTCGACGGCGCGTCGTCCCTTGCCGCCGGCTTCCCAACAAACGCGCGACGGTCGCCGCGCGGCGCGCTGCGCCGCCCGACCGGGACGTGCACCGGAGAATATTTATGACCAAGAAAATGTTGATCGACGCGAGCCACCCGGAGGAAACCCGGGTGGTCGTGATCGACGCCAATCGTCTCGAGGAATTCGACTATGAGACGGTTAGCAGGAAACAACTCAAGGGCAATATCTATCTCGCGAAGGTAACGCGGGTAGAGCCGTCGCTGCAGGCGGCGTTCGTCGAATACGGAGGGAACCGGCACGGTTTCCTTGCGTTCAGCGAAATTCATCCCGACTACTATCGCATTCCGATCGCCGACCGGAAGAAGCTGATCAAGGAGGAGGCGGCAGCCGCCGAATCCGAGGACAGCGAGAACGGCGAGTCGGTCGAGGTCGTCGGCGGCGACGAGCTCGAGGATGTCGAGCGCCAGCGCGTCAAGCTCCAGCGGCGCTATAAAATCCAAGAGGTCATCAAGCGGCGACAGATCATCCTGGTCCAGGTGGTCAAGGAGGAGCGCGGCAACAAGGGCGTGGCGCTGACGACCTATTTGTCCCTGCCGGGGCGGTATTGCGTGCTGATGCCGAATACCTCGCGCGGTGGCGGCATCAGCCGCAAGATCACCAATATGAGCGACCGCAAGCGCCTCAAGGCGGTGATCGACAGTCTCGGCGTGCCCGAGGGCATGGCGGTGATCCTGCGGACCGCGGGCTCGCAGCGCTCGAAGGCCGAGGTCAAGCGCGACTACGAGTACCTGGTCAAGCTGTGGGACGAAATTCGCACCCGGACGCTCGAATCGACCGCGCCGTCGCTGATCTACGAAGAGGCCGATCTGGTCAAGCGGGCGATCCGCGACCTCTACGACAAGGAGATCGACGAGATCCTGGTCGAGGGCGATGACGGCTATCGCACCGCCAAGGAATTCATGAAGTCGCTGATCCCGAGCCACGCCAAGCGCGTCCAACGTTACGAGGACGGCGGCCTGCCGATGATGCAGCGCTTCCAGATCGAGGGACAGCTCGACGCGATCCACAGCCCCGAGGTGCAGCTCAAGTCCGGCGGCTACATCGTCATGCACCAGACCGAGGCGCTGGTCGCGATCGACGTCAATTCGGGGCGCGCGACGCGAGAGCGCCACATCGAGGAGACAGCGCACAAGACCAATCTGGAGGCGGCCGACGAAGTCGCGCGCCAGTTGCGCCTGCGGGACCTCGCGGGCTTGATCGTCATCGACTTCATCGACATGGAGGTGTCGCGCAACAACCATTCGGTCGAGCGGCGGCTGAAGGAAGCGCTCAAGACCGACCGGGCGCGCATCCAGATCGGTCGCATCAGCCCGTTCGGCCTGTTGGAGATGTCGCGCCAGCGGCTGCGTCCGAGCCTGTTGGAAATCTCGGGCGATAGCTGTCCGACTTGTGGCGGCTCCGGCCTGGTCCGTTCGGTCGATTGGACCGCGCTGCACGTGCTGCGGGCAATCGAGGAGGAAGGCCTGCGCGGCCGTGCGGCGAAGATCTCGGTGACGCTGCCGGCCGAGGTCGCGCTCTATATCCTCAATCAAAAGCGCCAGGCGCTGATCGAGATCGAGGCGCGTCACAACATCGCCGTGACCATGGCGACCGACGCGGCCATGATCGCGCCCAATTTCCAGATCGACGTCGTCGAACCGCTCGAAGGCGAAGGCGACAAGACGAAACCCAAGGCCAGGGACGCCAAGACCGTGGACGACAAGGACGCGGCCGAGGGCGGACGGCGCAAGCGTCGCCCGCGCCGTCGCGCACGCGGCCAGCGGGACGACGCCGCGGCCGCCGAGACCGAAGTAGCGGAGGCCGAAGCCGAAGAAAAGACGGCGGAAGAGGTGAAAGAGGCTGGCGAGGAAGAAGCACCACGCCGGCGCCGGCGCCGCGGCAGACGCGGCGGACGCCGCCGCAACAAACGGTCGGCCGCGGGCAAGGAAAGCGTGGAGGCGCCCACCGAGACGAACGAAGCCGGCGCGGTTGGTGCGTCGACGGACGCCGAACCGCCGGAGCCGGCCCCCGAACCGGCCCCCGAACCCGCCGACGAAATCCCGGCGGCCGCGAATGAAGACGCGGTTACCGACGTAGCGAAAGCCGAGGACGAGGCCGAGAAGAAGAAGGCGAAACCCGCGCGCTGGACCCGCAAGCCGGCGGCCAAGAAAACAGCCGCGAAGAAGGACGACGCGAAGGGAAAGCCGAAACAGGCGCGCAAACCGCGCAAGACCAAGGCGGAGAAAGAGGCCGAGGAAGCGGAGGTCGAAAAAACCGCCGCGTCCGTCGAGGAGCCTTCACCGCCGGCGGCGGTCGAGGAGACGCCGGCGGCGCCGTCCGAGAAACAGGTGCCGATGGCGGCCACCGCGGACGACGAAAGCCCGGCCGAAAGCGGCGGCGACTCGTCCGATGACTCGCCGCGCCGCGGCTGGTGGCAATGCTGATCGAACCGGCCTGATCGGGATGGATTTTCCCGGCGATCCGGAAACTTCAGAGGGCGCCCTGCCGGGGCGCCCTCTTCGATTCGCCAGCGCGAGCCCGCATCCTGAAATCAAACCCGAACCGCTCTAGGATTGACCGCTCTCGCGTTTTGGATTTACGGTTAGTTTCAAGAATTGCTACGGCGTTCTGGAGGGGCCGCAATTGCGGAGACCGTAGCCGGGTTATGAGCGAGCAACCCGCGCAAGACAGCATCAGTGATCCGCCCGAACGGGTATCGCTGGCGGCAAAGAGTTGGTTGCGCCCCGATGTCATCTCGTTTCGCACCATCGCGGCTTTGGCGCGGCCGTTTTTCCGGTCGGGCCGTTTCGTCTTCGCGTATCGCGACGTGGTCGAGGTCGAGCTGGGCGACGGCAAGGGCCCGTTGAACGGGGCGCGGTTCAACAGCCTCGCGCCGCTCTTCGAGATGCTCGTCCGGCCCGAGCTCGCGATCGGCGAAACCTTCATGAACGACGAATGGCGCGAGACCCACAACGATCTTGCCGTGACGCTCGGAACGCTGCTCAAAGCCGATAAATGTCTGGAGCAGTCGAGATTCGGACGGATTCTGGAAAAGGCCCGCATCGCCATCGCCGCTTCGTTCCGCCGCAACAACGCGGTGCGAAGCCGGCGCAACGCGGCCCATCATTACGACATCGGCAACGATCTCTACCGCTCGTTCCTCGACGAGGAGATGGTCTATTCGTGCGCCTTCTTCAGCCGCGAGGCGCAGAGCCTGGAAGCGGCCCAACGGAACAAAATCGAGACATCGCTCGACCGCCTGGATGTCCGAAAAGGCGACGAACTGCTGGACATCGGGTGCGGCTGGGGCGCCATGACCCGGGCCGCCGCAAGGCGTGGCGCCCGTGCGGTCGGCGTGACGCTCGCCGACCGGCAACTCGTGCTCGCCGAGGAATTGGTGCCGCCCGACCTCGACGGCCGGCTCGAATATCACCTCCAGGACTATCGCCGGCACGCCGAATTGAACCCCGAGCGTTACGACCGGATCGTCTCGATCGGCATGTTCGAGCATGTCGGTCCACCGCAAGTCGGTGAATTCTTCGATGCGGTCCGCCGCCTGCTCAAACCCGGCGGACGGGTGTTGATACACAGCATCGTCAAACCGCTACCGAGCCGGACCAACGCCTGGATCGACAAATACATTTTCCCGGGCGGCGTCATTCCGCGTCTCGACGACATAGTCGACGCGGCCGAGGCGGGCGGGTTGACGTTGCCCTGCGCGCCGTTCGAGCACGAGGGCTCCAACTACGCCAACACCCTGCGCCATTGGCGCCGGCGCTTCAACGCGGCCTTCCCATCGCTCGACACCGAGAAGTACGACGAGCGATTCCGGCGGATGTGGAATTTCTATTTGGCCGGATCCGAGGCCGCGTTCGAGGCGCTGCGCTTCGGTGTCGCCCAGGTCTTGTTAGAGCGCCCCGACTAACCATTCCAGTCGATCAAGGCCTCGGCCGCGCCGGCGATTTCCCGATTGCTCTCGGCGAACGAAAACCGGATGAAGCGGTTGCCGCGCTCCGGGTCGAAATCGACCCCGGGGGTCACTGCCACACCCGTCTCGTGCAGGATTTTTCGGCACAAGGCCTCGCTGTCGTTGGTCATTCGGGTCACGTCCGCGTAAATGTAGAACGCCCCGTCGGCCGGCGCTAAATCCTCGAACCCGGCCTTCGGCAGCCGGTCCAAAAGCAACTCTCGGTTCTCGGCGTAGCGCGCGACGTTGCCATCGAGCTCCTCGATGCAATCGAACGCCGCGATGCCGGCAATCTGCGACAGGGTCGGCGGCGAAATGAAGAAATTCTGGGCCAGGCACTCGACAGCGCGCAGCACGTCCTCGGGCACCACCATCCAGCCGAGCCGCCAGCCGGTCATCGAGAAATACTTCGAGAAACTGTTGAGCACGATCGCGGAGGACGAGTATTCGAGCACCGTCGCGGCTTTCCGGCCGTAGGTGATGCCATGGTAGATCTCGTCCGAGATCAGGCGGATGCCGTGCGTGTCGCAATAGTCCGCGAGCTCCTTCAGGGCGTCGGGTTCGAGCATCGTTCCCGTCGGATTCGACGGGCTGGCGACGATCAGCCCGTCGAGCGGCGCCTCCCCCATGGCCTTGTCGAGTAGCTCGGGGATCGGCTGAAAGCGGTGGCTTGCGTCGGTCATCAACAGAACCGGCTCGATCCCCAAGGCCGAGAGGATGTTGCGGTAACACGGATAGCCCGGGGCCGCCATCGCGACCCGGTCGCCGACGTCGAAGACGGAAAGGAATGCCAGCACGAAGCCGCCCGACGATCCGGTGGTGACCACGATGCGCTCCGGCGCCACGTCGGCGCCATAGTAATCGGTGTAGCGCTTGGCGATCGCCCGGCGCAGTTCCGGCAACCCCAGCGCCACGGTATAGGCGAGACGGTCGTCGTCGAGCGCCGCCCGCGCCGCCTCGATGACTCCGGCCGGCGCGCTGGTGCCGGGCTGGCCGACCTCGAGGTGGTAGACCGCTTCCTTCGCGGCCTCGCGCTCCGCCGCCGCCTGCATGACGTCCATGACGATGAAGGCCGGTATTTGACCGCGCGATGAAGTTTTCAGGACCATCTGGTCGCCTTACCGCGGAACCAGGATCGCCGCAAGGCCCGCGCCCCGATTGTCGTTGGCGGCCACGCAGTCGCGCCTTTCGGGCTTGGGCGACAGGCCCGCGGGGCAGAATATGGCGTTGACCCTGGCGAGGGAGGCCGCCTGCTCGACGCGATGGCCGCGTTCGGCGAGTGCCGCCGCAAGCGGTCCGCCCTCGACCAGCACCCGGTCCGGCATTCCGCCATGGTGCAGGCGCGGCGTCTGGATCGCCTGTTTCAGCGGAAGACCGTCGATCAGGGTCTGCGCCGCGACACCGACGATTGCCGTCACGGCGGCGGCGCCACCCGATCCGGCGGCGGCGAAGCGAAAGGCCCGATCGCTCGCCCGCGTGACCAGAACGGGACCGAGCGAGAACGGATGGCGCGTCTTGCCGTCCGGCGCCGCCGCGAGAACGATCCCAAGTCCGGGCGCCGTCCGGCCGGTCCCGAACAGATGATACATCGTGAGATTGCACGCGACCGCCAGTCCCTTGCCGTCGACGACGACGAATCCCGTGCCCGACGAGGTATCGCCCGGTTGCGATCGGTCGGCATGAAAGCCCGCCGCGGACGAGGCCCGTCCCGGCCGATAGTTATTCATCAATCCGCGGGCCCGCTCGGCCGACAGGGTCGCCTGGATTTTCTCCCGCGACGTCCCATCCCGGTTCAGCCACCGGGTCCGGTTGCCGAACGCGCGCTTCGCCGTCTCGGCCAATAGATGCGGCCGTTCCGCCACCGGCACCTTCGCATAACGCCCCTCGGCGACGAGCATGTGCCACATCTGCGCCGCGACGACACCGCCGGTCGCCGGCGGCGTCGGCGCATGGAGTACGTCGCGCCCGAATGGTACACCGGCGACCTGTCGCCATTTCGGCAGGTAGGTCCGCAACTCCTCCCGCCCGAGCGAACCGCCCGCGGCAACGACCGCGTCGACCAGGCGGCGTGCCAAATTTCCGTTATAGAAATCACCGGCGCCCCGGACGCGAATTTGCGCCAGCAAGGTGCGTAGATTGAGCTGCACCAGCCGGCCACCGACAGCGACGGGCCCGCCGCCGCGCCGCGAAAAAGTGGCTCGCGATTCCGGATCGGTGAACAGCGGCCCGGCGAGTTTGGTGAGATCCTCGCCGAGCGGCCGGGTGACGGTTTGCCCGACCCGGGCGAGCTGTTCCGCGGGCGCGATCAATTGGGCCCACGGCAACCGGCCGAACGCCGCGTGCAACGCCGCCATGCCGCGAACCATCGTCGGTACCGCGCTCGGCCGGTCGGTGTGCGGTCCCGGAGACCTCGAAGCAGGCGGCATGAAATCGAGCATTCGCACGCCGCCTTTCAGAGGGCTGGCGACCATGCAGACCCCGCCACCGCCGAGGCTCGCCCTCGAGGGCAGGGTGACCGACAGCATGAAGGCCATCGCCACCGCTGCGTCGGCGGCGCTTCCGCCGCTCGACAACATGTCGTGGCCGACCAGGACAGCGCTCGACTCGTCCCCGGCGATGGCGCCGTACAGCACCAACTTCTTTTGCTTCTCCGCGCCCCTCGCGACCCGATCGATCGAGCCGAACGGATCGGCGTAATCGAATCCACAGGCCGCAAGCGCCAACGCCAGGACCATTACCGTCCCTTGATTGCGTAGGACTCCTCTCCCAAGTAGAGTCAATCGCTTTTGGAGTTTCGGTCTCTTGAAACGCATCCGCTCTGTCGTCGGCATTATTGTCGGTGCTTGCCTCGCCGGTGCCGTATTCCTGACGGCGCCGCCCGCGGTTGCGCAAGGCGGGTTGAAGGTCATCCGCGATACGGAGATCGAAAATACCATTCGCGCCTATCTCGCGCCACTGTTCAGCGCGGCGGGTCTGGACGCCGACACAATGCGCGTCACCATCGTCAACGACCCGCGCCTCAACGCTTTCGTCACTGGCGGCCGGCGAATATTCGTCCATACCGGGCTCTTGATGCGGGCCGAATCCCCGGGACAGGTTATCGGTGTTCTGGCGCACGAAATCGGCCACATCACCGGCGGTCACTTGGCCCGGCTGCAGGAGGCCTTGGAGAACGCCACGACCAAATCGATCATCGCCATGGTGCTTGGCGGTGCGGTGGCGATTGCCTCCGGCAATCCGGCGGGACTTGGTGCGGGGGCGACGGCAGGGGCGACCATCGCGCAACGTTCGATGCTCGCCTACAACCGGACGATGGAGCAGTCCGCCGATCAGACCGCCGTCAATTTGTTGGACGAGACCGGCCAGTCGGCCCAAGGGTTGTACGACTTCCTCCACATCCTGAAGACGCAATCCGCGCTCTATACGGCGGGCGGCAACCTCTACACCAGCAGCCACCCCCTGACCAAGCAACGGATCGATTTCGTCGAACAACATTTGGCTCATTCGAAGTTCACCAACGTGCCCGACCGACCGGATCTGATGGCGATGCATCGGCGCATGCGTGGCAAGCTCAAGGGTTTCCTCGATCCGCCGGAAAAAACCCTGCGGCACTACCGCCCCGACGACCCCCGTATCGAGGCGCGCTACGCGCGGTCGATCGCGCTGAGCAGGACGAACGAGGTCGAGGAAGCGCTGCGGATCATCGACGGACTGCTGACCGACGCGCCGGACGACCCGTTCCGCCACGAGCTCAAGGGCGATATCCTGCGCGAGGCGCAGCGCGTGCCGGAAGCGATCGAATCCTACGAGACCGCGATCCGCATGCTGCCCTGGGCGGCGCTGATCCGAATTCACTTGGCGCGCCTGCAGGTCGAGCGCAACGATCCGCGGCAGACCGAGAAGGCGCTCGAGAACCTGGAGCAAGCGCTGCGCTACGAGCGCGACACGCCAATTGTCTGGCGGATCGCCGCGACCGCCTACGGTCGGCTCGGGAACCGGGGCATGACGGCGTTGGCGCTGGCCGAGGAAGCGTTCCTGCGCAACAAGACGAAAATCGCCCGCAGCAACGCGGAACGGGCCTTGAAGTTGTTGCCGGAAGGATCGCCCGGCGCCTTCCAGGCCCAGGATATTCTGTCGGCCACCGAGAAGCTGAAATAGCGGCTTCCCACATTTTCGTGAAGTCGGCTTCCTTGCAGTCGATCGTGCGGTGATCAATAGTGTCGCCGGTGAAGTCCGAGGAATCGTTGAACATGATCGTCTGGATGCGGCGTATATCGCTGACTGTTCTCGGAGCCGCCCTGGCGGCCGCCCTGGTGGCCGCGACGCCGGCCGCGGCGGCCGAGAAGCAGTCGCTGTCGCCGGATCAACGCAAATCAATCGAGCAGATCGTGCGCGAGTACATCCTCGAGCATCCGGAGATCATCACCGAGGCGATCCAGGTCTTGCAGGAGCGCGAGCGGGCCGAGGCGGCGCGCGCCCAGGCGGCGGCGATGGCCGCTCGACGGGAAGACATCTACGACCACCCGATGACGCCGGTTTCGGGCGACCCGAAGGGCGACGTCACCATCGTCGAGTTCTTCGATTACCAGTGCGGGTACTGCAAGCGCTCGCTCTCGGCGATGATGTCGTTGATGCGGAACGATCCGAAGCTGAAGTTCGTCTGGAAGGAATTCCCGATCCTCGGCCCGGTTTCGCGCTTCGCGGCGCGCGCCGCGATGGCCGCGAAAAAGCAGGACAAATACACGGATTTCCACGTCGCGGTCATGGGCGCGCGCGGGCGACTAAGCGAATCCCGGGTCCTCAAGCTCGCCGCCGGGGTCGGTGTCGACGTCGAACGCCTGCGGAAGGACATGGCCGACCCGGCGATCGCGAAGTATCTCGACGAAACCATCCAACTTGCCCAGGCGCTCGGCATTCGCGGCACGCCGGCCTTCATCATCGGCGGCAAGCTTTTCCCGGGCGCGGTCGGCGAGGCGACGATGAAGGATTTCGTCGCCACCCTGCGCAGCAGTTCGCCGAAGCCGACGAACTGACGATGCTTGTCGTCCTCCCGAGGCGCGTGTCGCGCTGATCCGGAATCCATTCCGTCGAACGCACGAACCAATGGGGCGGGGTAATTACCCCTGATAGTCGGGCTGGTTTTCCGGGCGCGCCGCCTGGAAGGCGGGCAGTTCCATGCACGCCGCCTCGATGCGCACGATGGTGGGATAGGACGTCGCATCGCTGTTGTTGAGCCGGGTGTTGAATATCTGCGGGATCAGGCAGCAATCGGCCATGCTCGGCGCTTCACCATGGCAGAACCTGCCCGTCGCGGCGTCGTTCGCGAGCCGCGTCTCCAAGGCCTCGAAGCTGCGTGCGGTCCACTCGTCATACCAGGTCTGGCGATCTTCCTCGCTTACGTTCAGCTTGGTTTCGAGATAGCCGCGCACGCGGTTGGTCAGCACCGGATGCATCTCGCAGGCGACGAGCAGGCTGAGGCCCCGCACCCGCGCCCTTCCGGCGGGATCGGCAGGCAGCAACGGGATATCGGGATAGACTTCGTCGAGATATTCGATGACCGCCAACGATTGGGCCACCACGGCATCGTCGTCGACCAAGGTCGGCACGATGTGCTGAGGGTTCAGCGCGTCGTATTCCTCGCTGTACTGGTCGCCGCCGCCAAGATCGAGCCGGATTTGCTCGACATCGAGCCCCTTGAGCCCGAGGGCAATACGAGTGCGATAGGCGGCCGACGACCGCGTGGAACCGTAGTGTTTGAGCATTATGACGTCTCCTGATCTCGTTCTTCGGGCGGCCAGACGACCGGGAACCAGTCGCGCCGCATGGGATCGCCGGGACGAAGCCCGATGCCCATCTCGGGATAGGGCGGCGACGGCGTGCCCGGCCGGTCGGCATAGCGCACATCGTCGCCGAGCCAGCGCGAGACGAAGGCGCGGCGGCGCTCGCCGGTGGGATTGGCCGGGCCGTTATGGACGGTCATGAAGTGAAACGCCACCGCGTCGCCCGGCTCGAGCGCCCAGGCCAGCAGTTCGTACCGGTCGCGTTCCGCCTCGATGTCGGGCAGGGACTCGTACGCCTCTCCGGCGTAATCGTAATCCACGCCGTCCTTGAACCTGCGCGGATAGAACAAGCGTCCCCAGTCATGCGACCCGGCGACGAATTCCGGGCAGACCTCGCGTGTTACCGGGTCGAGGGCGAGCCAAAGACTCGCCGCCTGACGGCCCTCGACCACGTAATAGGGTTGGTCGTGGTGCCACGGCGTCAGCTCGGTGGTTCCGGGTTCCTTGACCAACACGTGCTCGTGGAAGAACTGGACCCGTGTCGAGCCCATCAGACGCGCCGCGACCGCAGCGGCCGGCGACCGAAACGCGAAATCGCCGTATTCGGGAATTCGGCGCCAGTTGCAGTAATCGCCGAAATACTGGCCCGGCTCGCTCTGGTCGGTATAGTGCTGGGCCATCGGTCCGGGCTCGGCGATATTGCGCTCGATGCCGGCGGCGAGCGGCTCGACCCAATCGCGGAACAGTCCGCGAAGACACACCGCGCCGTCGCGGCGGTAGGTCGCGAATTCGTCGTCCGTCACCAGCGTCGCGGGATCGTCGGACATGGCCCGAACCGTAGCACCGGCGGCACGGCGCGCAAACTCGCGCTTTCGGAATTAATTGCGTCTACGGTGCCGACGCGACCAGCCCTCAGGTAACTGCCATGATCGATCTTTACACCGCCCCGACCCCGAACGGCTACAAGGCCTCGATTGCGCTCGAGGAGTTGGAGCTGCCCTACGAGGTGCATGTCCTCGATCTCGGGGCCGGCGACCAGTTCAAGCCCGAATTCCTTGAGATCTGTCCGAACGGCCGCATTCCGGCGATCGTCGACCGGGACGAGGACGACTTCGTGGTGTTCGAGACCGGCGCCATCCTGATCTACCTCGCCGAGAAGACCGGCAAGCTGATGCCGACCGACGTCAAGGGCCGGTCGGAGGTCATCCAGTGGGTGATGTGGCAGATGGGCGGTATCGGCCCGATGATGGGGCAGGCCAACGTGTTCTATCAGTACCTGGACGAAAAGATTCCGACCGCGATCAGCCGTTACCAGAACGAATGCCGACGGCTGTTCGAAGTGCTCGACAAGCGCCTCGCCGAGCGTGAATACATCTGCGACGACTTCACCATCGCCGACATCGCAAGCTGGGCCTGGGCCCGCGGCTACAATTGGTCGGGCGTGGAAATAGATGGCCTGGAGAACTTCAAGCGCTGGATCGACACCATGTACGACCGGCCGGCCTGTCTCAAGGGCACCAAGATCCCGCCGCGCCAATCGCACGAGGAGCGCGTCGACTCCTCGCAAAGCTTCATCATGCGCTGACCGCGCCAAGCACGAACAGGAACCCGACTTATGAGCGAAAACATCCATCTCGAGCGCGACGGGCGCATCGCCACCATCACGCTCGACAAGCCGAAACGCCATAACGCGATGGACGCCTCGATGTGGCAGGGCATTGGCGACCTGATGCAGGAGTGCGACGGCGATGCGGAGCTGCGCTGCGTGATCATCCGGGGTGCCGGCGGCAAGGCGTTCAGCGCCGGCGCCGACATCGCCGAGTTCGAGAACGAGCGCCGCGACAAGGCGCACGCCTTGGACTACGGCGTGATCGTCGAGAACGGCGTCGGCTGGATCGCCAGGTGCCGCCACCCGGTAATCGCCCAGATCGACGGGCTTTGCGTCGGCGGCGGGCTCGGCGTGGCGTCGGCCTGCGACTTGCGGGTCTGCGGCGAGTCGAGCCGCTTCGGCGTACCGGTCAAGCGCCTGGGCCTCGTCGAGGCGCACAACGAAGTGGCGCCGCTGGTGCACAAGTTCGGCGCCAACATCGCGCTGGAAATCCTCTTGGTCGGCGACGTCTTCCCGGTCGCCGACGCGGTGCGCATGGGCCTCGTCAACAAGGTGGTGCCCGACGGCGAGGTCGCGGCCGCGGTGCGCGAGATGGCCGAGAAGATCGTCGAGGGCGCGCCGTTGTCGGCGCGCTGGCACAAGAAGTTCATCCACCGGCTCCTCGACCCGGCGCCGCTGACCGCCGAAGAGCTCGACGAGGGCTGGGATTGCTACGATACCGAGGACTACAAGATCGGCGTCAAGGCCTTCCTCGCCAAGCAGACGCCGGAGTTTGTCGGACGATGATATTTAATTCGGGGAAAGATACCTAGGGTAAATTTATTTTGCGCCTGCCGGTATTAAGGCAGTGGCATATTTTGGATTGTTCGTCTCACATCGGAGCACGTATCTGGACTCTTACCCTCCGATTGCAACTTCGCGTGCCGATACATACCCTCCATGAAGATGCGAAGATAAACGCTCTTTTCCCGACCCGTGAAATTACGGTCCATCCAAGAACCTACTCTGCCTGATTCATAATTTGTATCGATCCCACATGCAGAAGCGCGGCCTAGTAACACAGCGTAAGTTGTAAGGGCGTCTACGTCGGAATCAGTTACTGCATGAACGGTGTGAGCAGCGACGACAATTATTCCTGCTTCGATCGCAGTGATAAGTTTGAATTTCGTTCTACCCATAATAATTTTTCTCGTTCTGGGTATCCCCAGTTTTTGGTCTCACCGTATTTCACTCTCTTTACAAATATGAGGTCATCATAACATCTCGCGTCAAGATTGTGATACCCTACTGTTTGCAATTATTTTTAAAGTGGGCGCAATTAATTTGGGGACACCTCAACTAAATGCAATTTTGCA
>JASLSL010000339.1 GCA_030743445.1 Alphaproteobacteria bacterium | reverse complement strand
CGGCAGGCAGGAGACCGGCGTCCGGCGCCTGATCGGCGAGATACTGGACGATGACGGAGCCTTCGGTGAGGAACTGGCCGTCGTCGAGTTCCAGCACAGGGACTTGGCCCTTGGCGTTAATGTCCGAGAAGGCACCACCGCTTTCCGTCGTATTTTCACTGGTGTTGACCATTTCCGTATCGAACTCCAAGCCCGTTTCGTGGAGGACGATGTGAGACGCCTGCGAGCAGGCGCCCGGTCTGTAGTACAATTTCAATTCCGTATGCCTCCCGGTTCAAAGGTTGCTCTGAGGAAACGACAGGCGGCGCTGAACCTCCCGATCCGCCATGATTTTCTCCAAAGGCAGTTTGGTTGGCTGTTATTTTAGAGGAAGTTGAGAGTCTAGCAACGATTCTAAACTGATAATGATAATGTCCGCTTTGGGTCATTAGCGGACATTATCTAAACCGACCCACTACCGGCGCTTGCCCCCGTTGGGCTCTATTTCTAGGCGTTATTTTTGGGGGCTACTTCTTGTCGAAGGTGAAGACCCCGTCCCAGTCGTCGGGCGGCGCCTCGGCGAGCAGGGTCCACGAGCGCTCGACGAAGGCCCTGGCGACCGGGTCGCGCTCGGCGAGGTCGCCGAACATCGCCGCGGCCTCGCCGAAATCGTGCGCCCGGTAGGCGGCGAGCGCCTCGGCGAAGGCCTCGAGGTCGCGCTCGCGCGCCGGGGCGACCTCGAGGCCGAGCGGCTCGAAAATGCGCACCGGCGTGTCGCGGCCGACCACCCGCACCATGTCGATCTCGCGAAAGCGCAGCTCGGGCCCGCATTGCCGCACCGTCGTCTCGTTGGCGATGATCGTCGAGCCGTAGATCTTGTTGGTGCCTTCGAGCCTCGAGGCGAGGTTGATGTCGTCGCCGACGATGGCGTAGTTGAGCCGGCGCTTCGAGCCGATGTTGCCGACCAGCAATTCGCCGCTGCTGATGCCGATCCGGTTGCGCAGGCCGAGCCCCTTGGGCAGGTGAAGCGTCTTGCCCAACGCCCGGACCCGTTCATCGCAGGCGAGCGCCGCGCGCACCCCTTTATCGGCATGATCCGGATCGTCGAGCGGCGCGCCGAAACCCGCGACCACCGCGTCGCCAGCGAACTGGGAGACGAAGCCGCCATGCTCTTCGATGGTGTCGGTCATCACCGAATAGATCTGGTTCAGGAACTTGACCAGTTCGCGCGGCGGCAGATTCTCCGAGATCGTCGAATACTTTTCCAGGTCCGAGATCCACACCGTCATGTCGCGCAATTCGCCGCCTTGCTCGGGCATCTGGTTGCGCTCGACCAGCCTGTCGACGACGGCGGGGGCGAGATAGTGGGTGAAGGCCTTGCGGATATGCCGTCCGGCCCGGTCGGCGACGGCGAAACGGTAGCCGAGCAAGGTGGTCAAGGTTAGGGCGCTCGCCGCCATCGGGTCGAACAGCGGCACGACCCAGCCGGCGCGGAAGAACCCGGAGGCGACCAAGGCCCAGACCAAGACCCCGACGGCGAAAGCGATCGACGAGGCGACCGCCTCGACCGATATCGTCACCAGCGCCATGGCGAGGACCAGCGCCCCCGTCAGGGCGGCGTAGGGCATCGGATCGAGCTCGCGCATCGCGTTTCCGCGCACCATGTTGTTGACTGCCGCGGCCTGCAGGTAGATGCCGGGAATCGTATCGCGGTGGAAGCCGGGCTCGGTGCGCTGCTTGGCAGGTGCCATGCAGCGCACCGAGGCGCCCTCGCCGATCCGTCGCGGCACGTAGCGAATCGCGGTCAGCACCCGATCCTCGACATCGAGGACGGTGCCCAGCATCACCACCTGTCCGGCGAAGTGTTTGCGGAAGAACTCGGTGCGGCCGGCCTCGGCGCAACGGTAGAGATCGACCAACGAGAATGTCGGAATCGCCGCCGGCCCGTCGCCGAAATCGACCACCATATCGTTGCGCAGCGCCACGGGACCGGCGTCGAGGGCGACTATCATTTCCTCGTCGCGGCGGGCGGGGATGCGGTAATCGCCGAGGACGACCGACCCCGTCTCTTCGATCCTGGGCGGCTTGCCGAGCTTGCGGCGCGCCATCTCGAGCGACATCGACGGCACCAAATCGCCGACCTTGGGCATCGCCCCGGCGGCCCTGGGTTTCTGGAAGAACAACGGCACCCGCCGGGCGACGCCGTCGCGGGCGGTGACGACGTTGAGTGCACGGATGTTCTTGCCGCGGCCGACCGCGACCCGGTAGCCGGCATAGGGCGCGATCGGCTTCTCGCTGTGCTGCATCGCGCCGAGCACGACCCGGCCTTCGCGCGCCCCCTTGCGCAACACCAACAGCATCTCGCGGTCGAATCCGCTGAGATAGGGGTCGACCGAGGTCGGGAAGACGACGTCGAACCCAACGGTCGCAGCGCCTCCGTCGAGCACCGCACTCAAAACCCTGGCGATGCGGCCGGTCCACATCACCTTGGGCACGTCCTTGAAGGGCGGCGTCCGATAGGTTTCCTCGTCGATCGCGACGACGACGGTGGGCGACGGGTCGGTATTTCCCTCAACGGGAAAGATCGCGGCGCGCAGCCAGTTGAGCGCGTCGAGCGACATTCCCTCGAGCCGATCGAAGGCGGGATGCGCCAGCACTGCGGTCCAGACGAGCGCCGCCGCGGTCGCGACGGCCGCGCCCTTGAGTTTCATGGCTTAGAGTCCAACCAGGCGCCCGACCACGCTGCGCGCCGAGTTGCGGGCGGTCTCGGCGACCTTGAAGATCACCGACCGCTTGCCGGCCTTCGCGTTGTACAGGCCGCCGGCCTTCAACGTGACGCCGAGCTTGGCGAGATCGACGCTGCGGCCGTTGACGGCGAAACGCTGCGGCGCCGCGCGGCCACGGCCCATCGGCTCGATCACTAGCTCTTTCGCGCCTGCGGAAAACACGAAAACGGGGGTACGCGAATGGACGATGACCTTAGGTGCCTTCTCGCCGGGCTTGCCGGCGCGCAACACCACGCCCGCGGCCCGGGCCGCCTGGCGGCCGGTCAGCACCATCTTGGCGCCGCCGCACTCGACGAATTTGCGCTTGATCCGGCCCTTGCCGCGCACCGTGCTCTTGCGCTTGCCGATGGTCACCGTGCCGCCGGTGATCCGTTCGACCGCGCAGGAGTCGAAATACGAGATGTTCAGCGACTCGCCCTTGGCGAGCGCGATCACCGCGCCTTGCGTGAGGTAATCCATGACCTGAAGCTTACTGCTCGGCGCCCGGATGTCCTCGACGATCGCCACCGGCGCGCCGGCGCCGGCCAAGGCAGGTGCGACCCAAATCAAGGCCGAGGCCACGACCGCCAATGCGGTTGCCAAGTTCCCCCAAACGTTTGGCATCGTTCGAACAATACCCTGTCGGTTAAGCATGATGGCCGGCATCATATCATGTCGAACACGGCGCCGCAGTGATTCCCCTCACGCGCCGATCGATCCGCCGTATCGATCAAAACCCGGGGCCGCCCCGGACGAGAGGACGGCCCCGACGCATACCCGTTCGAGCGTTTTCGCCTAAAGCGCCTCGGCGCCGGTTTCGCCAGTGCGGACCCGCATCGCCGACTCGAGATCGAAGACGAAGATCTTGCCGTCGCCGATCTTGTCGGTCTTGGCGATGTCGCGGATCGTCTCGACCACGCGCTCCGCCATGTCCGAGTCGACCGCGATCTCGAGCTTGATCTTGGGCACGTAGTTGATCGTGTACTCGGACCCGCGATAGACCTCCTTGTGGCCCTTCTGCCGGCCAAAGCCGCGCACCTCGCTCGCCGTCAGTCCCTGGACGCCGACTTCGGCGAGCGCCTCGCGCACCGCGTCGAGCTTGAAAGGCTGGATAATCGCAACGATGAATTTCATACCTCTTGCTCCCCGCGGTTTATAGATTATAGCCGCTTTCGCCGTGCACCGTGACGTCGAGGCCCTCGAGCTCCACGTCCTCGCTGACCCGGAGCCCGACGAGCGCCTTCGTTACTTTGACGATGCAGAAGGTGGCCAGGAGCGACCAGGCCAGGACCGCAACGACACCGAGGAACTGTACGCCGAACTGCCCGCCGATCGATTGGCCCTCGGGTAGGCCGGCGCCGCCCAGGGCCGCGTCGACGAAGATCGCCGTCAGCAGGATGCCGAGCGCCCCGCCGACGCCATGGACCGCGAACACGTCGAGCGAATCGTCGATCTTGAAGCGCTGCTTCACCAGGCTGACCGCGACGTAGCAGAGGACGCCGCCGGCCAGCCCGATGACCAGCGCCGCGCCCGGACCGACGAAGCCCGAGGCCGGGGTGATCGTCGCCAATCCGGCGATCGTCCCGGTGACGATGCCGACTAGGCTGGGCTTGCCGAACTTGATCCACTCGATCACCATCCACACGAGCGAGGCGGTCGCCGCCGAGATGTGGGTCACCAGCATTGCCATGCCGGCATCGGCGTTGGCGGCGAGCGCGCTGCCGGCGTTGAAGCCGAACCAGCCGACCCACAGCATGCAGGCGCCGGCCATGGTCATCCACGGTGCGTGCGGCGGCCGGACGTCGCCCGGAAAGCCGCGGCGTCCGCCCAGCATCATGGCGATCACCAAGGCCGAGGCGCCGGCGGTGAGATGCACCACCAGGCCCCCGGCGAAATCCATGATCCCCTTCTCGGCCAGCCAGCCGCCGCCCCAGACCCAATGGGTGACCGGCGCGTAGACGACGACCAGCCAGATCGCCGAAATCAGCAGTACCGCGGCAAACTTGATGCGCTCCACATAGGCCCCGACGATCAACGCCGGAGTGATGATGGCGAAGGTCATCTGAAACATGAAGAATACGGATTCGGGTATGTCTCCGCTCTTGGCGTCGCGCGCCATGTCGGCGAGCAGGAACTTGCTCGTGCCGCCGATCCAGGCCGAGCCTTCTGCGAAGGACAGGCTGTAGACACCGACCAGCCACATCACCGACGCGAGACAGGCGATGGCAAAACAGTGCATCAACACCGAAAGCACGTTCTGCGAGCGAACCAAGCCGCCGTAGAACAGCGCCAAACCCGGCAGTGTCATAAACAGAACCAACGCGGTGGATGTGAGAATCCACGCGGTATTCGCACCATCGATCATGGATTTAAACTCCCCTAAGCCCCTGCGGCATTTTAATGATCCGGGTGTGGACTCGCCAGCGGTTTTGCGACTAACTCGCCCGCGACTCGGGAAAAATTCGAAAATTTGCCGTACTTCGACAGGAGGGAAGCGATGAGAGCCTTCGAAATCGTATCGCCGGACGGAATCGACGCGTTGAATCTGGCCGAACGCGACGATCCGGCGCCCGGGCCGGGCCAGGTCGTGGTGCGAATCCGTGCATCCTCAATTAATTATCGCGACCTCGCGACGGTGCGCGACCCGGAACCCCGCGGGATTCCTTACCCGACGATCCCAAACTCCGACGGCGCCGGCGAGGTCGTCGCGATCGGCGAGGGCGTCACCCGAGTCGCGCCCGGCGACCGGGTTATGGGCACCTTCTTCCAGCGTTGGGTCGACGGCCCGATCACCGCCGACGCCATGGCGAGCGCCATGGGGGGTGCCATCGACGGGGTCCTGGCCGAGTTCACGGTGCTGTCGGAGGACGGAATCGTGGCAATCCCGGAGCACCTGTCGTTCGAGGAGGCGGCGACCCTGCCCTGCGCTGCGCTGACCGCATGGCACGCCGTGGCGGAGCTCGGCGCCATCGGCAAGGACGACACGGTCCTGCTGCTCGGCACCGGTGGAGTGTCGATCTTCGCCCTGCAATTCGCCGTCGCGCGCGGGGCGCGGGTGATCCACACCTCCTCGAGCGCCGAGAAGCTCGCCCGGGTCGAGGACATGGGCGCCGCCCACACCATCAACTACCGCGAGACGCCGGACTGGGACGCGGCGGTCATCGACGCGACCGACGGCCAGGGGGTCGATCTGGTGGTCGAGGTCGGCGGCGCCGGGACGCTGCAGAAATCGGTCGAGGCGGTCCGCATCGGCGGCCGGATCGGGCTGATCGGCGTGCTGACCGGCGGCGAGATCAATCCGACCCCGATGATGCGCAAATCGGTGCGCCTGCAGGGTATATACGTCGGCAGCCGGCGCATGTTCGAGGACATGAACCGGGCGATCGCGGAACACCAGTTGCGGCCGGTGATCGACAAGACCTTCGAATTCGAGGACGCTCGCGCCGCCTACCACCACATGGCAGGCGCCACCCACTTCGGCAAGATCGTGGTCAGGGTTTAAGGCCCCTCACCCTCCCACCGCGTCGCGGCGGGCCCCTCCCTCTCCCGCTATCACGGGAGAGTGGATACATGGCCGAGTTAAATAACCCTCTCCCGAGATCGGGAGAGGGTGGCGAGCGAAGCGAGCGGGTGAGGGTTTGGTCGGCTAAGTGATTCCCAGGTAAAAAAGGTGCCAGGCACCTTTTATAAAAGCGCCAGACGCAAACGTTTAGTCAAATTTATCAATATCTTAGAGGAATAAAAAAGGTGCCAGGCACCTTTTTTAAGGCACCTTTTTTAGATGATCCCCAACTCGGGATAGGGCTCGCCCGCGATCACCCGCTGGTAGCCGAGCCGGGTCAAATCCATGATCCGGTAGCCGCCGTCGACCAGCAGTTCGGCGACCGCGAGGCCGGCCGCCGGCGCCTGCATGATGCCGTGGCCGGAGAACCCGCTGCAGACATAGACGTTCCGGAGCCCGCCCACCCAGGGGCCGATGATCGCGTTCTTGTCGAGCAGGCAGCGGCCGTAATGGCAGGCCCAGGTGCGATCGAGCTTGAGCTCCTCGAAGGCCGGGAAGCGATGCGCCAGCACCGGCCACACGCTCTCCTCGAACCATTTGGGCGCGATGTTCCAGTCGAAACCGATCCCCATTTCCCAGTCCGGCACGCCGCCGGTATAGCCCACGCCCTCGGGCCGGAAGGCAAGGTCGCTCTCGGTCTTGATGAAGGGCAGCGGCTCGATCTCGCTGGCGCAGAGGAAGTAGTGGGTCTGGCGCGACATCGGCCGGATCGGCAGGTCCATGCCGATCATCTCGGCGATCTCGCCGGACCAGGCGCCGGCGGCCAGCACAAAGACCTCGGCCTCGGCGGTCCCACCCGACTCGAGCGTCACCCGGCGCGCCGCCGTCCCGTCGCCGGTCCACTCCACGACCCGGTCCTGGAGATATTCGACGCCAAGGCTGCGGGCCTTGCGGCGGAAACCCTGAAGTGCTGCATGGGGATCGATCCACGCGTCATTCGGCGAATAGACCCCGAGCTCGACATCCTCCACGTTCATCGACGGCAGCCG
The DNA here is from genome assembly GCA_030743445.1 of Alphaproteobacteria bacterium. Taxonomy (GTDB): domain Bacteria; phylum Pseudomonadota; class Alphaproteobacteria; order UBA8366; family UBA8366; genus JASLSL01. Next base: position 8,698 of record JASLSL010000339.1, on the reverse strand, counting down.
GCGCTTGATCTCGTCGCGGTCGAGCAATTCGGCCTCGACCCCATGCGAGGTCTGGAGGTGGTAGTTCTCCTCCATTTGCTTGCCGTCGCCGGAATCAGACAGGAACATATAGCCCTGCGGCTGGAACGAGATGTCCGCGGGCTCGCCGTCGATCGCCAGGGTCTCGGCGAAATCGCGATAGAACGAGAGGCCATAGCGGCCCATCGCCACGTTCTCGGGCCGGCTGAACAATTGGCGCACCCCGCCCGAGCCGCGCGGCGTCGTGGCAAACTCGTAGGTCGGGTCGGGCTCGACCACCGCGATGCGACCGCCGCGACCGTCGGCGGCCAGATGGTAGGCGATGCTCGAGCCGACGATGCCGCCGCCGATGATCAGGATGTCGTAAGCCATTCGCCCGTTGGTCCGCTCAGCTCCGCTCCGCCTGGCGCTTGGCGAACGCCTGTTCCCAGTTCTGGCCGTCGAAGTGCCGGATTTCGAATTCCGCCGTGTTGACGTCGAAATCGTCGAGGCAGCGGATGTTGACGTTGAAGTTCCCGGGCGCGGTGCGCGGATGCGAGAACGTCTGGATGCCGCAGTGACCGCAGAAATAATGCTCGGCGATCTTCTTGTTGAACTGGTAGAGCCTTAGGTCGTCCTCGCCCGCCAAGAGCTTGAAGCAATCCGGCGGCACGGTGTAGTGCAGCGCGCCCTTCTTGGTGCACATCGAGCAGTTGCACGTGCCGAGGGATGAGAGGTCGCCCTCGACCTCGAACTTGACCGCACCACAGTGGCAGCTGCCGTGATAGGTCGTCATCGCTCAAGCCGCCCGCTTGCCAATCAGCGCCCAAAGCCAGCCGAGCCCGGGCTTGCGCCGCGGCGCGGCCATGGCCTGGCGGACCTCCTCGACCAACAGCCGCAAGTATTTTTCTTTCTCGAGGTTGCTGCACATCTCGCGTCTCCTTCTCCGCCCTATTCTGCCACATTCGCGGGCCGGCCGCAGCAGTCGATCACCCGCCGCCCAGTTTCGTCAGTTGGTCGTAGAGCGCCTTCGGGATGGCGATCCCGTCCTTCTCGGTCCTCGGCCGCGCGTCGTGGCGGCGGTCGCCGGGAAGCCGCGCGCCGTCCGCCAGCATCGCCCCGAACAGCGCCTCGACCCGCTCCAAGAACCGGTCGGCGTCGCCGCCGTGAAACGCACCCGGATCGATCGCGATGACGCATTCGCCGGCGTTCGACGGACCGCCGTCGTTATAGGCCGCGAACTGCTCGAACGATTCGGTGCTGTTGAGCCCACCGGTCAGGATCGCGCCCAAGAGTTCGACCATCAGCACGATGGCGGCCCCCTTGTAACCGCCGAAGGCGAGCTGTGCGCCCTCGAGAATCGCGCTCGGGTCGGTCGTCGGGTTGCCGTCTTTGTCGACGCCGAGCCCCTCGGCGACCTGGTGGCCGTCGCGCGCGGCGATCATGATCTCGCCCCGCGCCGAGGCCGCGGTCGCCATGTCGAAGACCATCGGTGGCTTGTCCCGCCGCGGGCACGCGAAGGCAAACGGGTTGGTGCCAAACAGCGGCGTGCGCCCGCCCCAAGGGGCCATGAAGGCGCGCGTGTTGGCACACGCGATCGCCACCAGCCCGTCCTCGGCCAAGGGCTCGATATCGCACCACAGCGCATTGAAGTTGTAGTTGTTCACGAGCGCCATCACGGCGATGCCCTGGCTGCGCGCCTTTTCGACTAGCATCGGCCGGCCGGCGGCGTGCGCGACCGGCGCGAAACCGTCCCGCGCGTCGACCTTGACCAGACCGGGACCGGCGTCCTCGACCGCCGGTTCGGCCGCGCCATTGCAGCGTCCGCTCGCCATAGACGTGACATAGCCGGGAATCCGGAACAGGCCGTGGGCGTGGCAGTCGTCGCGTTCCGCCCTGGTGACCAGGTCGGCCATGATCTCGACGTTCCGCGCCGACATCCCAGCGGCGGCCAAGGCCTTGGCGGCGACCTCGCGTACCTCGTCGAGGGTCAGCGTGACTTGGTCCATTTCCCGATACTCCCCGCTCCGTTGCGTCCCGATCGCTGCGGCTAATCCGCACACTGTTCGCGACCTTGGCAGCGATCTTGGACCGGAAGCCCCGGAATCGCCAACCTTGCGTCAACCTTATACCCGACTTGTCCTCTCCGTTAAGTTGCACCCACCGGTCAAATTGCGTAAGTAAAACGGTACGCCCCTCTTCCATCCGGAGAACAGACGTGAAAGCAAGACGCAAACGGCGGACGATCCGCGAACATGGGCCGAACGCGATCGACGTGCATGTCGGCGGCCGCATCCGGCAACGCCGGACCGAACTCGGCCTGAGCCAGACCAAGCTCGCCGACGCCCTGGACCTGACGTTCCAGCAGGTGCAGAAATACGAAACCGGGGCCAACCGGGTCGGCGCCTCCAGGCTCTACGATATTTCCCATGTCCTCCGCGTTCCGGTCGAACATTTCTTCGACGGTCTGACCAAGTCAGAGTCCGAAGCGGAAGACGCGCCGATGAACCGCAACACGGTGGAGCTGGTCCGCGCCTACTACAAGGTGACCAATCCCCGGGTGCGCAAGCGGCTGTTCGAGACCGCGAAGGCGCTGTCGCACACTTGAACGCGTCGGTGTCAGGCTTGCTCGTCTGACGGCAACGCGCCCGCCAACAGGGCGCAAATGACGATCATCTCGGGTATTTTCGGGATCAAACTGTCGAGGAAGGCGGCGAGCGCCTCTGCCTCGGCCGCGCGCGGCGGATTGAATTCGGCGCCGGCCGCCGGCAACCGGTCGACGAGCGAAGACGCGGCCGCATCGGCGCCGGCGATCATCGTCTCGCCGGCGTGGGCGAAGTCGCCGGCTTCGAGACGCGGGCGCAGGGCCTCGCACGCCTCGACCAGGTAATCCGGCCAATGGGCGAGATGCCGGTAGACGCCGGGGATCCACCGCCGATCCGGCGGAAACCCCCACGAGCCGATCTCGGCCGCCAACGCGCGATGCGCCGGCCCCATGTCTTCCGGATCGACCATCGGTATCAGGTCGGCGAGCGGCGCCGGCGGGGTCCAGCCGTCGCGGTCCGGCAGATAAGGTCCGCCGCCCGCCCCATCCACCAACAACCGCTTGAGGGCGAAAGCGAACAGGATGTTGAGCGGATTGTTGCGGTTGTAGCCGGTATAGACGTCGCGGATCGCCTGCTCGGCCGCTGCATCGACGCCCATATTGCGTAGCGCGTCCGGCGACAGCGGTGCCAGCGGCGCGACCGCGATCACTTGCGCCAAGCCCTGGGCGGCCTCCTGGAAATCGCCGCACTCGACCGCCGGGCGAAGCGTCGCCCAGACCCACTCCAGGCACCCCGGTACGGTCGCGACGTGGCGGTAGACGGTCGAGACCGCCGGCACCGCGAAGTCGCGCCGAATCTCGCCGTAGATGTGCGCGATTTCGCCGGTCGCCTGGTCCTCGCGGATTTCCGGGATCAGGTCGCCGCTCATTTCGCGGCGCGTGATTTTACTTGGGTCCCCCCCACCCCTGCCCTCCCCCTCCAGGGGGGAGGGAGTCGTAGGGTGCGTTGACCCCAATTTTCCCCTCCCCCCTCGAGGGGGAGGGTTAGGGAGGGGGGTCTAATAAAAATTCGTGCGCCCACCCCCTCACACCGTGCCGATCGGGTTGGCCGGCGAGCCCACGGCCCCGGGCACATGCAGCGGCGGCGCCGTCACGAAGAAGCGATAGCGCCCGTTCGCCTTCAGCCATCGGGATATCTCGGCGAAATACCACATCTCGCCGAGATGGATGCCGAGCTTAAAGAGGCAGAGCTCGTGGATCGGCATGCCGGGGCCGCGCTCGATTCCATCCTTGAGGCGGCCGTACTCGTACTCGACCGCCCGGTTGTCCGAGGCCAACACGGAAATTCCGCTGTCGTCGATCCATTTGAGCAGCTTGTCGTCCCAGCCGTCCAAGGCCGGGCATTGTTTGGTCGGCAGCTCGGGGTCGAGGTCCTCGCCCTGCTCGATCAGCACGTCGGCATAGCCGGTGTAGAGGCAGGCGATGTCGCCCTCTTCGATCTCGACGCCGTCGGCCTCCAGCACCCGCATCAGGTCGTCGTAGCCGACCGCCTTGTTCTCGCGCCCGAAGTGGGCGACCAGGTCGACCAATACGCCGCGGCCCTGGACGCATTGGCGCGCCATGTGCTCGATGCCGAGGTTCCAGGCGCCGACTTTGCCTTGGCGCGCCTCGCCGTTCTCGTTGAACACGCTGTAGCCGTTGTAGGCGAGCGGCTTCGCCCCGCCCTCGCCGGTCGGATCGAACATCGAGCCCATGTGGGCGAAGCTGTCCCACTGGGTCGAGTGCTGGCTGTAAATCACCATCGCCTCGTCGCTGTTCACGTCGGTGAAGCCTTCGTGGATCAGGCCCAGCGGCAGGCCGAAGGCGACGTGGCCGTCACGGACGATCGGCTTGAGCTCCGGCGGCAGGCGGCGCGCATTGGTCGCGTTGGTCGCCGGGATGTCGAGCGGCAGGCTGAGGCAGAAGCGCAGGCCTTGCTTGATCTCCTCGGCCGCCTTCCTGGTGTTCTCCGCGGTCAGCAGGTTGAGCCGGCCGAGTTGGTCGTCCTCGCCGAAATCGCCCCAGTTCGACCCCTCGGGCCGCCGGGTCCATCTCTTGGTCATTCGATTATCCCCTCTCCCGAAATTTTCTTATTGCCAGCCCTCTTTTTACCAATCCGGCCGGCGTTTCTCGTTGAACGCCCTCAGCCCCTCCTGGGCATCGTCGGTTTCGATGATGTTGCAGATCGTCTCGACCACGTTCTCGATGTTGCGACGGTACTCGTTGTCGTTGGCGCGCATGAAACTGTCACGCGCCAATTTCATCACCACCGGCGATTTCCCGGCGAAGTTCCGCGCCAGCGCGCGCGCCTCGTCCAGCACTTGGCCGCGCGGGACTGCGCGGTTGACCAGCCCGCGCGCCGCGGCCTCGGTCGCCGCGATCGGCAGGCCCGAGAACAACAGCTCGAAGGCGCGGTGGCGGCCGATCTGGCGCGGCAGGTGGACGAAGTGCATCGCCGGGATCAGCCCGACGTCGATCTCGGGATAGGCGAGGTCGATATCGTCGGCCGCGATGATCGTGTCGCACGAGACCGCGAGCGTCACGCCGGCCGCGCGCGCCGGCCCGTTGACCGCGGCAATGGTCGGCTTGCCGAGCCGGTACTGGGCGTCGTGCATGCCGAAATAGAGCACCTCGAGGAACCGCCGGAGGTCGAGCCCCGAGCCGCCGAGGATCATCTCCAAATCCATGCCGGCGCTGAACGCGCGCTCGCACGCACTGGTCAGGATCACCGCGCGGACCTCGTCGTCGGCCTTCGCCTCGGCGTAGGCGGCGACCACCTCCTCGGCCAACTGCATGTCGATCGCGTTGACCGGCTCGCGGGCCATCGCGATCTCGGCGACGCGATCGGTGACCTCGTAGTGCAGAAGCTCGAAAGAGCCCATCAGCGGATGACGCCCATCATCGGATGACAAACGGGTTCGGCACCTCAGACGCGGTGCTGATCCACACGCTCTTGGTCTGCATGTAATCGCGGATCGCGTCCTGGCCGCTCTCGCGCCCGAGGCCCGAGCGCTTGTAGCCGCCGAACGGCGAGACGAAGCTGACCGCGCGGTAGGTGTTGACCCAGACGGTGCCGGCCTGGATGCGCTTGGGAATCTCGATCGCGCGCTCGATGCTCTGGGTCCACACACCGGCGGCGAGGCCGTAGACCACGTCGTTGGCGATCGCCACCGCCTCGTCGTCGTCCTTGAACGGAATGATCGAGAGCACCGGGCCGAACACCTCTTCCTGGGCGATCCGCATCTGGTTGTTCACGCCGGTGTAGATCGTCGGCTCGATGAACCAGCCGTCGCCGCATTCCGGCCGTTCGGCCCGGGCGCCGCCGAGCGCTAGTTCCGCCCCGTCCTCCTTGGCGACGTCGAGATAGCCCAGGATCTTCTCGAATTGCGGCTGGGTCGTGACCGGCCCGACCTGGGTGTCCATCGACATCGGGTCGCCCAACTTGGCGGTCTTGGCGAAGGCGACCAACTTGTCGACGAACTCGTCGTGGATCGACTCCTGGATCAGGAGCCGCGAGCCGGCGATGCAGGTCTGGCCCGAAGCGGCGAAGATGCCCGAGATCGCGCCCTTGACCGCGTTCTCCACGATGCAGTCCTCGAACACGATGTTGGGCGACTTGCCGCCGAGCTCGAGGCTGACCTTCTTCAGGCCCGCGGCCGCGGTCTCGTATACCCGCTGGCCGCTCATCGAGCCCCCGGTGAAGGCCACTTTGCGGACCCGCTCATCCTTGACCAGGGCCTCGCCGACCTCCGCCCCGTAGCCCGAGACGACGTTGATCACCCCCGGCGGGAAGCCCGCCTCCTCGACCAGTTCCATGAACTTGAAGCTCGAGGCCGAGGTGAACTCGGACGGCTTGATCACCACCGTGTTGCCGGCCGCGAGCGCCGGCGCCAGCTTCCACGCGGTCAGCAGCATCGGCGAGTTCCACGGCGTGATCGCGACCACCACGCCCAATGGCTCGTGCAGGGTGAAGTTGAAGGTGTCCGGCTTGTCGATCGGGGTCACCGCGCCCTCGATCTTGTCGGCGAGCCCGCCGAAGTAATAATACCACTGCGGCACGTAGGCGTTCTGGGCCGCCATCTCGGCGATCAGCTTGCCGTTGTCGGCGACCTCGATCTCGCCCATCTCCTGGGCGTGCGCCGCGTAGACGTCGCCGAGCCGGCGCAGCAAGGCGCCGCGCGCGGTCGGGCTCATCGCCGGCCATTCGCCCTCGGTGAAGGCCTTGTAGGCGGCGTCGACGGCGCGCGTGGCGTCGGTCTCGTCGCCGCGCGGGAACAGGGCCCACGGCTTGCCGAGGAAGGGATTGTAGGACTCGAACCACTCGCCGGAGTTGGGATCGACCCATTCGCCGCCGATGTTCAGTTGATACTTCTCGAGATTACCGGTCATGACATTCTCCCCAACGCGTCCCGGCCGGGCCGGGCCGCCTGCTCGTCGTTTGATCGAAGCATACACCCGCCGGGGTGGCCTATCGCAAGTCCATTGCGGCAAGCCCGCTGGCGGGCGGCGGCGGGGATGTGTTAGACGAATGGCTCCCGCCAACCACCCCGACACCGCCAAGGAATCCCATGAGCGCCACCACCGCGACATCCGACGCGCCCCTGAAGGGCATTGCCTTCATGGTGCTGGCGATGTTCCTGCTGATCACCAGCGACGCCTTCACCAAATGGCTCGGCGGCGATTATTCGGCGTGGCAGATCATCTCGATCCGCAGCATTTTCGTCCTGTTGATAGTTTGCCTTATCGTGTGGCGCCGCGGCGGTATTCCGACCCTCAAGGTCCGGAACGCCGGCGGGCAGGCGATCCGCGCCGGGTGCTATGTCATGACGACGATGCTGATCGCCATCAGCATGATCCTGCTGCCGCTCGCCGATGCCGAGGCGATGTTGTTCGCGAGCCCGCTCTTTATCACCGCCTTGGCAGCACCCCTGTTGGCCGAGCGGGTCGGCTGGCGGCGTTGGGCCGCAGTCACCGTCGGTTTTACCGGCATGCTGGTCATGCTGCGGCCGACGCCGGACGCGATTCAGGTCTTGGCGTTGATTCCGCTCGCGGCGGCGGCGTTCAGCGCCGTCCGGGACATCCTATCGCGCAAGCTCAGCGTCACCGAGAGCACCAATTCGATCATGTTCTGGTCGAGCCTCACGGTCGTCGTCGTGACCGCGATGGTGGCGCCGTTCGTCTGGCGGCCGCTCGCCTGGGGCGACCTCGGCCTAATGGCAATCGCCGGAACCCTGGTCGGTAGCGCCCACTATTTGATGGTCGAGGCCTACCGCGCGGCGGAGGCGGCGCTGGTCTCGCCGTTCAAGTACTCGGGCCTGATCTGGGCAGTGATCTTCGGCTTCGTCATCTGGGGCGATATTCCCGATCTCTGGATTATCACCGGCGGCGCCTTGGTCGTGGCTTCCGGCCTCTATATCGTGCATCGCGAGACGATGCGGTGCTGACAAGAGAGCACACCATGCCATCGATCGAACATGCCGGCGGCGAAATCCACTACGCCCTCTGCGACCTGACCCCGCCCTGGATCGAGGCGCCGGAAACCGTCCTGTTCCACCATGGCGTGGCCATCGACCGGGACATCTGGGTCGAGTGGATGCCGGCGCTGGCGGCCGAATACCGGGTGGTGCGGCTCGACGTCCGCGGCTACGGCAAGTCGAGCGTGCCGGGGCCGGATTTCGAGTGGACCATGGAAGGTTTGGTGGCCGACGCGCTCGCGGTCGCCGATGCGCTCGGCGCCGAGCGGTTCCACATGGTCGGCGAGTCGACCGGTGGCACCGCGGCCTACCATACCGCGATTCACCACCCGGATCGCCTGCTCAGCGCCACCGCGCTCTCGGCCGGGCATCGCGGCGGCGACATTCGCCACGTCGCGACCTGGCGCGACTTCATCGCCGAGCACAGCATGCAGGCCTGGTCCGACGACCTGATGGAGCGCCGGTTCTTCCCCGGCGCCATCCCAGAGGAGACCTGGGACTGGTTCCACCGGGTGCAGTCCGAATGCTCGGTCGATTCGGTGCTCGGCATGGCCGGGATGCTGATGCAGCAGAACCTCGCCGCCGACTTGGCGAAGATAAAGACCCCGGTGCTGATCCTGCACCCGGATTCGAGCCCGTTCCT
>JASLSL010000338.1 GCA_030743445.1 Alphaproteobacteria bacterium | reverse complement strand
ACCAGGTGTTGTCGGTCTCGCTTATAGTCCGCCCCGGGCGATGCTCGTAAGTCGCTCCGACCTCGAAATCCTCGAGGTAGCGGCCGATTTCCTCGCGGTAGCGGTTCTCGCCGACCTGTTTGACGCCGAAGGTCATGGGCTCACTCCCCCGCCGCAGCGAGGTCGCCCGGCGGTGTGGCATGGCGGAAGATATCGGCGACCGAGCCCGCTTCGAGCTCCATCACCGCCGTATAGAGCGCCGTCTCGCCGGCCTGGCCGATATAGGGCGTCACGAGCCCTGAGAACTTGGCGCGCAGTTCCTCGGCCGAGACGAAGTTGGCGGGCTCGCCCTTTGGCACCTCGACCACGGACTCGTGGGTCTCGCCGTCCAAGGTGGTGATCCTGACCGAGCCGCCGAGATTCTCCGGATAGACCGCCTCGATCCGCTCGTCCTGGACGATGGCGACTTTCTGCAACAGCTCGAGCGTCGGCTTGTGCCCAAGATGGGTCTTGTAGTCGTCCCAGCCGACGCCGCCCTCCACCAGTGCGACACCGGCGAGAAAATGCATCGAGAACTGGCCGTCGACGACGCTTTCCGGGGTGCGCTTCTGGTCTTGCGGTTCGCCGGTGAGGTCGACGCCCTTGCGCGACAGGCCGACCTCGATCGCCTCGACCGCATCGGCCTCGATGCCGTGTTGGCGCTTGAGCTCGATCACCGCGTCGATGCCGGCATGGGTGAAGCGGCAGCCGGGGTAGGGTTTTATCGCCACACCCAGGGTCTCCCACTTCTCGCCGAGGCCCGCCACCGCGCGTTCCGGCGCCGGGTTCGGGGCGTAGGCGCGCAAGAACCCGTACCGGCCCTCGATCGCCTCTGCGGCGCCGAGATAGCCCTCGGCGGCGAAGCAGGCGGCGACCAGGCCGTTCCGGGCCGCGTTGCCGACCTGGAACCGCTTGGTCCACGCGCCGTTCTCGAGGAACTGCAGCGAGCCCGCGGACTCCGACAAGGCGATGCCAAGGGCGTTCTCGATCTCGCCGGCGCTCAATCCCATCACCCGCCCCGCCGCCGCGGCCGCCGCGAAGGCGCCGCAGGTCGCGGTCGGGTGGTAGCCGCGGTCGTAATGCTCGGCCGGAACGGTCGCCTGGCCGAGCCGGCAGATCACTTCGAGCCCGGCGACGATGCCGGCGACCGTGTCGGCCCCCGACGCCCCGGTCATCTCGGCCGCGGCGAGCGCCGCCGGCACCACCGGGGCGCTCGGGTGCAGCGAGGCCGGCGCGTGGGTGTCGTCGAAGTCGAGGCTGTGCCCCAGCGCCCCGTTGATCAGGGCGGCCGCCGGCGGCGCGTAGCCCGCCGCGTCGCCGATCACCCGGCACTCGCCGCCGCCGGGCCAGAGCTTGGCCGCCGCCTGCATCATCGCCGGCGTCGAGTCCGCGTCGAACCGGGCGCGAAGCGCGATCCCCAGCAGGTCGAGCGCCAGCAGCTTGGCGCGCTCGGCGACCTCGACCGGAATCTCCTCGTGTTTCAGGTTGGCGGCGAATTCGGAAAGTTGTTTGGTAACGTCGGTCATTGTTCTCTCCCTTCTAAAATCTCTCGGCTACAATCTCTCGGCCCTTCTACAATCTCTCGGCAACCGCGAGGGTGCGGCGCGCGGCGCGCACCACCGGCTCGTCGATCATGATGCCGTCGACCTTGGCGGCGCCGGAGTAGTCGCTCGCCTCGGCCGCCGCGACGATGCGCCGCGCGCGGTCGATGGAGTCGGCGGTCGGGCTGAACGCCTCGTTGATCGGGCCGACCTGGGTCGGGTAGATCGCCGCCTTGCCGGTGAGCCCGAGTGCGGCGGCGCGCCGCGCCTCGTCCTTCAAGCCCGCCAGGTCCTCGGTGTCGATCCAGACCGTGTCCATGCAGTCGATGCCGGCCTCGGTCGCGGCGTGGACCAGGCGCGTGCGGGCATACAACATCGTCTCCCAGGCGAGGTCGGAGCCGGTCTCGGTCGCAAGATCGACCGAGCCGAGCGAGGCGATCTTGATCCGGGGGCTCGCCTTCAGGATCTCCGGGACCCGGCGTATGCCCTCGGCGGTCTCGATCAGCGGCATCAGCTCGATGTCATGGCGGGCCGGCGAGACGATCTCCTCGACCCAGCGGATTTCCTCGGGCGAGCAGGTCTTCGGGATCAGCAGTCCGTCCGGCAGATGAGACCATTCGACCAGCGCCAAGAGGTCCCGCAACCCCTCCTCGGTGCGCACGCAGTTGATCCGCAGGTACTTCAGCGGCCCGCCATCGGATGGCCCGCCGCCGGGCGGCCCACCGTCGGACGCGCCGGCGAAGAACGGCCTGGCCGCCTCGCGCGCCTCTTCCTTGGCCTCGAAGGCGACCGCGTCCTCCCAGTCGACGCAGACGATGTCGGCCCCGGTCGCGACCGCCTTCTCGAACCGGTCGGGCCGGGTCGCGGGCACGAACATCAAAGAGCGGCGGGGGCGTTGCGGCGCGGTCACGATCGCCCCCTCACCGAATTCAGCCCCTCATGCTTCGACAAGCGAACCATGAGGAATTTCACGTGCGTCCCCCTCCCCCTCACCCCCTCCCGCCTGGGGAGGGGGGAATTATTATTGGGGCCGTTCCCTTTATCCCCTCCCCCCTGGAGGGGGAGGGTTAGGGCGGGGGGGAGTTGGCACCATGCCGCCATCAGAAGCTCCGCGGCATGCCGAGCACGTGCTGGCCGATATAGGCGAGGATCAGGTTGGTCGAGACCGGCGCGGTGCGCATCACCCGGCATTCGCGCCATTTGCGCTCGATGTCGTACTCGCGGGCGAAGGCGAAGCCACCGAAGGTCTGCATGCAGGCCTCGGCCGCCTCCCAGGTCGCCTCGGCGCAGAGGTGCTTCGCCATGTTGGCCTCGGCCCCGCATTCCTCGCCGGCGTCGAACAGGGCAGCCGCCTTGCGCGCCATTAGCCCGGCCGCCTCGATCTCGGCATGGGCGTGGGCGATCGGGAACTGGACGCCCTGATTCTGGCCGATCGGCCGGCCGAAGACGATGCGGTCGTTGGCGTAGGCGACCGCCTTTTCGATGAAGAACCGGGCGTCGCCCATCGACTCGCCCGAGATCAGAATGCGCTCGGCGTTCATCCCGTCGAGGATGTAGCGGAAGCCCTTGCCTTCCTCGCCGATCAGGGTGTCGGCATGGATCTTCAGGTCGTCGAAGAACACCTCGGTGGTGTTGTGGTTGATCATCGCCTCCAGCGGCTTGATCTCGCACCCGTTGCCGACCGCCTCGCGCAGATCGATCAAAAACACCGAGAGGCCGTCGGTCCGCTTTTTCACTTGATCCGCCGGCGTGGTGCGGGCGAGCAGCAGCATCAGGTCCGAATGCGCCGCCCGGCTGGTCCAGACCTTCTGGCCGTTCACCAGGTAATGCTCGTTGCCGATCTTCTCGGCCTTGGTCTTGGTCTGCGTGGTGTCGAGCCCGGTCGTCGGCTCGGTGACGCCGAACGCCTGGAGCCGCAATTCGCCGCTGGCGATCTTGGGCAGGTACTCCTGCTTCTGCTCGGCGCTGCCGTGCCGCAGCAGGGTCCCCATGATGTACATCTGGGCGTGGCAGGCGGCGGCACTGCAGCCCGAATGGTGGATCGTCTCCAGGATCACCGCCGCCGCGCGCACCGGCAGGCCGGCGCCGCCGTACTCCTCCGGGATCAGGGCGGCGAGGTAGCCGGCCTCGGTCAAGGCTTGCACGAACTCGGTCGGGTAGGAGCCGGACGGCGGTTGGTCCTCGAGGTCGCGCCAGTACTCGCCCGGATAGCCCTCGCAGATTTTCGCCACCGACTCGCGGATTTCCGGCCAGTCCTCGCCGAGCTCGATCGCGGCGGCGCCGTTGCCGTTTCTCATTTTCCGTTCCCCTGATTGATGGGCGATTTCCCCCTCACCCTTATCAAATGTACGTCCTCGTACTTCGACAAGCTCAATACGAGGGACTTCACTTGAGTCCCCC
>JASLSL010000337.1 GCA_030743445.1 Alphaproteobacteria bacterium | reverse complement strand
ACATCGACGTCAACGAATGGATCACGGCGATTCGCCACACCGACCTCGAGCCAGAGCTGACCATCGGCTCCGGCATCCGCTGCGTCGCCGGCAAGTATTTCGACGGCGGTGCGGATGTCGGCTACAACCGCATGAACTTTCGCTGGGGCGACGTCGGCACCTTCATGATCTCGCCGGGCTCGCACATGTGGCAGGTGATGACCGAGCATTATCACGATGAAGAGCCGATTCCGATCACCGTGTGCTTCGGCGTGCCGCCGGCATGTACGCTCTTGGCCGGCGCCGGCTTCGATTACGTAATCCTGCCGAAAGGCTGTGACGAGCTTGCGGTCGCCGGCACCATCCAGGGCGAACCGATCAAGCTGGTCAAGGCGCGCACCGTCGACGCCTGGGCGATCGCCGAATCCGAATACGTGCTCGAGGGCTACATCCATCCCCGCGACAAGCGTTACGAGACGGCGGAATCCGAGGAAGCGGACGTCCAGGGCCGCTATTTCTTCCATCCCGAATGGGCCGGCTACATGGGCAAGGCGTACAAGGCGCCGACCTTCCATGTCAGCGCGATCACCATGCGCAAGCCGGAATCGAAGCCCGTCATCTTCCCGCTCGGCGTCCACATGTCGGACGACGCCAACATCGACACGACGGTGCGAGAGGCTGCGATCCTGGAACTATGCCAGCGGTTGCAGCCGGGCATCGTCCAGGACGTGCACATCCCCTACTGCATGACCGACTGGGGCGGCTGCATCATCCAGGTCAAGAAGCGCAACCAGATCGAGGAGGGCTGGCAGCGCAACTTCCTGGCGGCCATCCTGTCGTGCTCGCAGGGAATGCGGCTGGCCATCGCGGTCAGCGAGGACGTCGACATCTATTCGATGGACGACATCATCTGGTGCCTGACGACCCGCGTGAATCCACGCTCCGACATCCTCAACCCGCTGCCCGGCGGCCGGGGGCAGACCTTCATGCCGTCCGAGCGCATGACCGCGGGCGACAAGCCGTGGACCGCCTCCAACACCGAGTTCGAGGGCGGCATGGGTATCGACGCCACCGTGCCGTTCGGATACGAGCAGGATTTCCACCGGCCGGTTTATCCCATCGACAAGGTCAATCCGGCCGACTTCTTCTCGCCCGAAGACATCGACATGGCAAAGTCGCGAATGCACGGCTGGTTGCTCTCGCTCGCCAAGACGGGAAGGTAGGCGCGGGGAATCCCGGGGAGGGGAGCCATGCTTGGCGGCTATAAGGTTCTCGATCTCAGCGGCCGGCTGGGCTGGCTGGCGGGACGCATCCTCGTCGACCTCGGCGCCGACGTCATCAAGGTCGAGCGTCCGGGTATCGACAGGGACGACGCCGACTGGCGGGCCTTCAACATCGGCAAGCGCCTGCTCACCCTGGATGTGACGGAAGCGGCCGGACAGGAGGCGATCCTCGCCGCCCTTCCCCGTATCGACATTCTCATCGAGACCGCTACGCCGGGCGGGCCGGAGGCGGCCTGGCTCGATCCCGAACGCCTCGCCGGGCTCAATCTCGAACTCATCCACGTTTCGGTCACGCCCTATGGGCGCGAGGGGCCGCGCGCCGGCTGGCGCGCCAGCGACCTCGAGATCATGGCGGCGGGCGGCGCCATGTCGATCGTCGGCGAGCCCGACGGCACGCCGCTCAGAATTTCCGTGCCCCAGTCCTACGCCTGGGCCGGCGCCCATGCGGCGGCGGGCGCGCTCGTCGCGCTCACTCACCGCACCGGCGGCGCTGGCGGCCAGCACGTCGACGTTTCGGCCCAGGTGTCGATCGTCACCTCGCTGGCCCACGCCCCGACGTTCGTCGACATGTTGGGCGTAGTGCCGGGCCGCGTCGGCTCGGGCATCAGCGGCCGTTCGGTGCACGGCGGCACCTACCGGGCCTTCTGGCGCTGCAAGGACGGCTACATCAACTTCATCCTCTACGGCGGTCCCGCGGGACGGCGCACCAACAAGGCGTTGGTCGAGTGGATGCGCGAGAAGGATTTGGACCTTGGCGTGCTTGCCGAGATCGATTGGGACACCTACGATCCCATTCTCGCGGACCAGGATGAGATCGATCGCCTCGAAGCGCCGATCGCCACCTTCTTCGAAACCGTGACCAAGGCGGAGTTCCTCGACGGCGCATTCGGCCGCGAGATGCTCGGCTATCCGGTCTCGACGGTCGCCGACATCGCGACCGACCCGCAGCTTGCCGCCCGCGAGTTCTGGCAGGACTTGCCGTCGCCGGACGGCGGTAGCGAGCGCCACTGCGGCGCGTTCTACCGCGTCGACGGCGAGCGTCCGGAGCTCTCCCCCTCAGCCGCCGGCAATGGCGGCAACAACCGGCACATCCTCCTTGAACTGGGTCTTCTGGAGGCGCAGATCGACGCCCTCGAGGCCGAGCACGTGGTGGCGGCGGAATGAGCGGCGCCGCGGCACTGGCGGGTGTGAAGGTCGTCGAGTTCGGCGGCTATGCGGCCGGCCCGCACATCGGCAAAGTACTCGCCAACTTCGGCGCGACCGTCGTTCATGTGGAATCGAAGGCCCGCCCGGACGGCTTTCGTCTTCAATACCCGCCCTATAAGGACGGCGAGCCGGGCCTCAATCGCGGCGGTTGCTTCGCCTTCTTCAACGATTCGAAATACGGTGTCACGGTCGACCTCAAGAACCCGGCGGGGCTGGAGCTCGCGCGCCGGCTGATCGACTGGTCCGACATCGTCATCGAGAACATGCGCCCCGGCGTCATGGATCGCATCGGGCTCGGTTACGAGACGATGCGCCAGACCAACCCGTCGCTGGTCATGCTGTCGACCTGCAACATGGGGCAGACGGGCCCTCGCGCCCGAACCCCCGGCTTCGGCTCGCAGCTGTCGTCGCTCGCCGGCTTCTGCGGCGCCATCGGCGAGGCCGACGGCTCGCCGATGCTGCTCTACGGTCCCTACATCGACTTCATCGCTTCGGTGATGTCGACCTCGGTCGCGCTCGCCGCGCTCGAACGCCGGCGGCGGACCGGACAGGGTGCGTTGATCGACGTCTCGCAGTACGAATCCGGGTTGCACTTCATGGCCGGCGCCCTATTCGCCAATCACCGCAACAGGATCGTCGCCGAGCGTTGCGGCAACCGCGACGCCGAAGCAGTGCCGCACGGCGCCTATCCCTGCTGCGACGACCGGTGGGTCGCGTTCTCGTGCCGCTCGGACGCCGAGTTCGAGACACTCGTGCGCCGCCTCGGCCAGCCGGCGCTTGCCGAGGACCCGCGTTTCGCCACCACCGATGAGCGGCGGCGCAACGTCGATGAGCTGGACGCCGTTCTCGCCGAGCACTGCCGCGGGCTGGACAGCGAGGCGGTCGCCGCAGCGCTGCAGGAGGCCGGCATCGCCGCCTACCGCGTCAACACGATCGCCGACCTGTTCCATGACCCGCAGCTCGAGGAGCGCCGGACCTGGCGCCGGCGACGACATGGCGAGATCGGCGACCAGGCGTATGTCTTCCCGGGTTTCGACCTGGCGGCGACGCCGGGCGACATCACCCGCGCCGCCCCCTTGCTCGGCGGCGACAACGAGATCGTGTTTAAGGAGTTCCTCGGCATGACCGATGAAGAGTTCGACGCCTGCGCCGACCGGGAGGCCTTCGACTGAAACGATGTCTCTTGAGCAAGACGAGTTGAGAGAAGCCATCCTCGACCAGTTGGCGGGGCACACGGTCTGTGCGCTCGCGACCCAGGGCGAGGACGGCGCGCATGCGGCCTCGCTGATGTACGCCGGTGACGGCTTCGAGGTCTACTGGTTGTCCGATCCCAAGGCGCGGCATTCGCGGGATCTCGAGGCGGACGACCGTTGCACGATAACAGTAGCGCGCCAATACGAAGACTTCGCCGCCATCCAGGGACTGCAGATGGTGGGCCGCGCCGCCCGCATCACTGACGGCGCGGCGGAAAAGCGGGCCATGGCGCTGATGGCCGGACGCTATCCCTTCCTCGCCAAGTTCGGCGCCGGCAAGCTGGCGCAGGCGCTCGCCGTGGCCGCCCTCTACCGTTTCGCGCCTCGGCGGATAACGCTGATCGACAACACGCGGTCGTTCGGCTTCAAGCAGGATCTCGAATTTTCCGAGGGGAGTGGCGGAAATGACTTCGCCTAAGGGCAAGCGCGCCGTGTCCGCGGCGGCGAAAGGCGGCGAGGCGCCTGAAGGACCATCACAGGAAAATCCCGGCGCCGCCTTCCATTACCGGCCCGGGCAAAGCATGGGCTATCTCTTGCGGGACTGTTATCGCAGCCTCGCGAAATCCCTGGAGGTTCGAATCGCTCGGCACGGGGTGAAAATGGGACAGTGGTTCCTTCTGCGCGAGCTTTGGGAAGAGGACGGGCTGACGCAGCGCGAGCTCTCCGAGCGCGTCGGTATCATGGAGCCGACCACCGTCGTCGCCATCAGGGGCATGGTCAAGGACGGGGTCGTGACCCGCGAGCGCGACACCAAAGACCGGCGAAAGCTGCGCATCCATCTGACCGCGAAAGGACGTCGTCTCAAAAACAAGCTGCTGCCTTTCGCGTCCGAAGTGAATGCCATCGCGACCCGCCATATGAGCGAGGACGAAATTCGCCAGTTCCGAGAGCTCATGAATCGGATGAAACGAAATATGGCGGAGGCAGAGCCGGGTTGAACTCGAATTAACTAAACCCGGGAAGCCCCGATGACTATGACGGTTTAATCCTCGCCGCTCTCGAACGCAGCCAATTCACTCATGAACGGTGCGGCGATATCGGCGTTGATCTTGCAGTCGAGCAAGACGGGGCCCTGCGGATCCTCGAGCAAGGATGCCGCCCGGTGCAGGTCGTCCATAGAGCGGATGGTGACCGCCTCGAATGCGAACCCCTCGGCAATCGGTGCGAAGTCAACATCGGGGAAAACAGATGTCGCGACCGGAAGCTGATGCATCTTCAGAAAATGCAGCTCAGCTCCATATGCACAATCGTTCAGTAGAACGATGACGAGCGGGAGATCTTCCCTCACGACGGTTTCCAGTTCACCCAGCGTCATCAAAAACCCACCATCGCCGATCACCAGTACTGTGGTGCTGTCGGGACGAGCCTCGGCGACCCCGAGTGCGGTTCCGAAGCCCAGACCAATCGAGGCAAAATTGTTGGTGAACTTGAAATGTTCCGGTCCCGGAACCGAGATATACGGTGCGATTCCAAGGAAATTGCCGGCATCGTAGACGAGATTTCTGTTCTTGGGCAGGAGCTTATCAAGCGCAATGCCCAGTGACCTCGGGTCGATGGTTCGAGCCGTGTGGGCGGCCTGGAAGTCTTCAGCGAGATCGAACTC
>JASLSL010000336.1 GCA_030743445.1 Alphaproteobacteria bacterium | reverse complement strand
GCCGCGGCGTCGCCGGCATCGGCGCGCCGCGGGTCGATACCGTGGCCCAGGCCCAGGGCGTGGTCGACGCGATGCGCTACTGCTATCCCAAGGCCCACGGGGAAAAGGTCGTCGTGGTCCAGATCGAAAGCACGGAGGCGGTCGGGAACCTCGACGCGTTCCTCGAGATCGACGGCATCGACGTGTTCTTCATCGGCCCGGTCGACCTCGCCAAATCGATGGGCTTCGAGGGCGACTTCAAGGTGCCGGAAGTGCAGGCCGAGATGGACCGGGTGATCGAGCGCATCCACGCCGCCGGCGGCCACAGCGGCATCCTGGTCGATTACGACAGTGCCGCGAAATACGCCGCCGCCGGGGTCCAGATGCTCTACGTCCACGCCAATTTGTTCATGGGCAGGGGTGCGGACACCTTCAGCGAGATCGTTGAGAAGGCGCGGTAGGCGCCCTAGGGCTCTAGCCGAGGCCCATCAGGCGGAGCCGCGCCTCGGTCAGCGGATTGTCGCGGTCGGCGGTCTGGCTTAAGATCGTGAAATGGTCGAGCCCGGGCATCTCGAGGTATTCGACCGCGGGCGCCAGCGCGCCCCAGCGCTCGGCGAGTTCCTTCGACTGGCGGCGGAACTCATGGCTCTCCCCGCCGCCGACGACGACCGCGATGGGAGCTGCGGTCGCGGGCTGCATCAGGATCGGGCTGTTGCGGCGGGCCGCGTCCTCGTCGAGTTGCACCAACTCGTTGACCGAGGTGTGGATCACCGGGGCGATATCGAACACGCCGCTGATCGGCACGCCGCTCTTGACCAAGTCCTCGGGCAGGTCGGACTCGAACTTGGGCCAATCGGTCGCCAGCAGTATCGCCACGAGATGCCCGCCGGCGGAATGGCCCGAGACGTGGATCCGTTCCGGGTCGCCGCCATGGTCCGCCGCGTTGCGCCAGAGCCAGGCGCAGCAGGCGCGCATCTGGCGCACGATCTCGTCTAAGGTCACGTCGGGGCAGAGCGCGTAGTTGACCACCGCGACCGCGGCGCCGGCCTCGACCAGCGGGCCCGCGACGTAGCTGAAGTCCGCTTTGTCGCGCGAGCGCCAGAAGCCGCCATGGATATAGATGTGGACCGGGAAGCCGGCATCACCGTCGGGCCGGAACAGGTCGAGGTTCTCCAACGCGCTCGGCCCATAGGCGAGGTCGAAGATGGCGCCCGCCGCCGCCGCGCGATAGGCCGCACTGCGCTCGACGCCGGCGTTGAAGATTTCCTCGTGGTTCGGCGTGAAGACCCGGGGATTGAACTGGCGCTCCAGTTCCTCGGCGTCGTAGTCGCGGAAAATCGCTTCGTTCATGGCTTCCCTCCCGGTTTCGGCTCTTGCCCCCATGCTTAGCCGCGGAAAATCGGCTTCGCAAGCCGGAACCATGTGAAAATAGAGGCAACCAAGACTTCAGAAAGACTAACCATGTACTGCAATAAACTTGTGGAATATTAATCGTTTATATGGTAGTATAATTTCAATATATGGGAGAGCTAGCCGATTTCCGGCAAGCATCAAGAAACGAATAGACGGGAGTCCGTCTATTTTTTTGTGGGGAAAAGGTGGGCTTTTTCCCCGAATGTTAGCGCAGTACTTGCTGTGTTCGATGTTCAAATAGGGGCTATTGCCAAATGACTATCGATACTCACATTGCGACGGGACAGCGGATGCTGTCGCCGGCGCGCGAAAGGAAGCAGCGGCAGATCGACGCCAAGCTCGAACGGCGCCAGACGATCGTCCGCAAGCGCGTCCTTGCCGAGCGAGAGGCGGCGGCACGGCGCGCCGCGCGGCGCAAGTTCGTCTTGGTCGCGGGCGGCCTGATGGCGGCCTGCGTCGCCATGTGGCTCGTCGTCCGCTGGTTCGGCATCAACGTTTCGCAGATGCTCGGCTAGCGTCCGCTTCGACCGGCTAGACCCTGAGCGCCATGCCGTCGCGGCCCGGATCGGCGCCGCCGGTCCATGTGCCGTCGTCGATCTCGATCCCGTGCACCCCGGCGAAGACGTAAGAGAACGGGCTGCGCTGGATCGGATAGCCGCGGTCCTCGAGTTCGTTCGTCACGAAGCGCGGAATCCGGTTACTGACGTCGATCGTGTCGCTGTTGGCGGTGAAACGGGGGGCCGCGACCGCCTCGGCCATGGTCATGCCGAAGTCGAGCACGTTCAAAATTCCCTGTAGCACCCCCATGGTGATGAAGGTCCCGCCCGGCGCGCCGATCACGACATAAGGCTCGTCGCCCTTGAAGACGATGGTCGGCGCCATCGCTGTGAACCGTCCCTTGCCCGGCGCGATCGAGGCGGCGCGGCCCGGCCGCGGGTCGAAGGCGCCCATGCAGCCGTTGTACATGAACCCCAGCCCCTCGGTGATCACGCCGGACGGCATGCCGAGCGAGTGGGTCATGGTGACCACGTTGCCGGCCTCGTCGGCGACGCAGAGGTGGGTCGTATCCTTCGATTCCTCGGGCTCGCCGAGGCGCTCGACATGGGCTTGCTCGCCACTCTTGATGCGGTCCGCGAGCCCGGCCGCATAATCCTTGCTCAACAGCTCGTCCATCGGCACGTCGAAGAAGTCCGGGTCGCCGACCCGGGTGTCCTTGTCGATGGTGGCGTATTTCATGGCTTCCGCAACGGTGGCGATGTAGTCCGGCGAATTGTGGCCCATCGCGGCGAGGTCGAAATTCTCCAGGATGTGGAGCATCTCGATCACCATGACGCCGCCGCCGGGCGGCGGGTTGCCGGCGACCCGGTGGCCGCGATATTCGCCCCAGATCGGGTCGGGCCGCTGGGTGCGGTAGCCGGCCAGGTCCTCGCGCGACAGCAGCGCGCCATTGGCCTCCATGTCGGCGACGATGTCGTCGGCCAACTCGCCGCTATAGAAAGCGTCGGCGCCGCCGTCCCGCACTCGCTCCAGCGAGCGCACCATGTCGGGATTGGCGATCCGCTCGCCGACGCCGTGGAACTCGCCGCCGCCGTTGGTGTAGATGCGTTTCGTGGCGGCGCAAGCCTTGAGCTTCTCGGCGGTTGAGACCCGGCCCATTACGTTGGCGGCACTCCAGAACTCGTCGACGTGCGGGCGCACGGTGAAACCTTCGCGGGCGTACTCGATCGCCGGCTGGACGACGTCCTTCCAATCCATCGTGCCGTATTCGGTGACCGCCTCGTGGTAGGCCTTGATGCTGCCCGGGATCATGATCGACTGGTAGCCCATTTCGTTCGGCCGGCCCTTGAGAATGAACCCGAAACCGTCGCGGCACTCGCCCTCGATCAGATCCTCCCACATGTCCACGGTGACCGCCGCGGGCGCCTTGGTGTGGAAGTCGATCAGCCCGTGCAGGCCCTTTCCCGGCAGGTAGAGGTGCATGCTGCCGAACCCGGCGATGCCGCACATCATCGGGTCGACGGCGGTCTGCACCAAGGCGCAGGCGATCGCCGCGTCGACCGCGTTGCCGCCGTCGCGGAGGGTGATGGCGCCGGCCTCGACCGCTTCCGGCTGGGGGGCCACGATCATGCCGTGGGTCATGGTTTGCTCTCCCGATTGGTGATTGACGCAATCCGTGATTGACGCAATCCGTGATTGGCGTCGTCAGTTTACGCCACAATGGGCGTCGAGGAACGCGCCTAGCGCCGGGGCCCACTTGGCCCAGTCGACCGCCGGCGCGCGGTGGCCATAGTCGCTTGCGAGCTCGAAATAGTCGGCCTCGACGCCGAGGCCGCGCAGCATCTCGACAGTTGCGGGGCCGCGCTCGGGCCCGAACAGCTTGTCGGTGGTGGCCAGCACGTAGAGCACCGGCGCCTTTATGTTCCCGGCATCCTTCTCGGCATCGAAGCGGATCGCCGCGCGGCGCAACACGACCAGCGAATTGGGATCGAAATTCCGGGCCCAGTCGGTGGCCCGCTCGCGCACGCCGGCTTCGACCGCCGCCTCGTCGAGATCCTGGGCGCGCAGCTCGTCGTCGACGTTGTAGCTCAGCAGGGTCGTCATCCGCCATTCGATCAGCGCGTCGAGAATGCCTTCGCCGTTTCCATACCAGCGCCCGCCGTTCCAGCCCGGTGCCGCGGCGAAGCGGTCGACCAGGTCCTGCACCATCGAGGGGTCGCCGCGACCCTTGATCGCGGTCGCGACCGGCACCAGTGCGCGCATCGCGTCCGGATACATGACCGCCCATTGGTAAGTCAGGTAGCCGCCGTAGGAATAGCCGATCACCGCGGCGAGCCGCTCGATGCCGAAATCCTCGACCATCAGCTTCTGCGCCGCCGCCATGTCGGGGCACGAGATGTCGGGGAAGTCGGGGCCGTACTCGCCGCCGGTCGCCGGGTCGATGCGGTTCGGCCCGGTCGAGCCGTGGCACGAGCCCGGGTTGTTGGGGCAGATCACGAAATAGCGGTCGGTGTCGATCGTCTTGCCCGGGCCGACCAGTCCGTCGAACCAGCCGGGATCTTGCGCCGTGCCGGCGGCGTGTTGGCTGCTGGTGTAGCCGTGCAGCAGCAGGATCGCGTTGCCCTTGTCGTCGTCGAGCCCGCCGTAGGTCTCGTAGGCGAGGGTCATCTCGGGTAACGTCGCGCCGCACTCGAGCGCGAAGGATTTCGCCGTGAAGGTCGCCGCCGTCGCTTCGGTCATCGTTTCGGGCTCCCCGTTTCGGTCGTTTTATCTTCACTACCGCGAATCCCGCGCTTCGCTGTAGTATTCTTTTGTCGCACTTGGACCCGCAGGGAGACGCACGGTGACCGACAAGCTGGAGAAATGGAAGGGATATATTCCCGACGACGAGATCGCGGCCTACGCCAAGGGCGCCTTCGGCCGCAAGATCGGCTGGGGCGAGCGGCCGGCGCTCCTCAACATCGACACCACGCGGATGTTCGTCGATCCCGAATTCCCGCAATGCGGCGCCGAGATGCCCGAGTTGATCGAGGCGCTGACCCATATCACCAAGTGCTTCCGCGATCTCGGCCTGCCGGTCTATTACAGCCGGCGCGACGACCGCCGCCATCCGGTCCAGCGCGGCATCTGGAACCTGAAGCTCGGCAACACAGGGGAGTTCATCTACAGCGAGGACCCGCGCGCCGACGAATGGCCCGATTCCTACGCGCCCTTGGAGACCGAAATCGTGGTCTACAAGAACAAGCCCTCGGCGTTCTTCGAGACGCCGCTCGAGTCCTGGTTGCGCTACGACGGGGTCGATACCGTGGTCGCGGTCGGGGTCTCGACCAGCGGCTGCATCCGCGCCTCGGTGGTCGACGCCTTCTCGCACAATTTCCGGGTCGTCATTCCCGAGGAAGCGGTCGGCGACCGCAGCGCCAGCGCGCACAGGGCGAACCTGTTCGACATGGACATGAAGGCCGCCGACGTGGAGCCGCTGGCCGACGTGATTCGCGAACTCGAGACCCGCTACGGCAAGACCCAGGCGGCGGAATAACGCGCCCACCAAGGCTTCGCGGGCGCCGCTTGCCACCGCCGCCCACTCGGATAAGATTTCCGGTTTCCCGTTGAAAGAGCACCCGATGCCATGGACGGAGCACAACCCATTCCCGATCCCGACGCCGAGCGGCTGCTCGCCGCCTGCCTGACCGACGCCGAATTCCCCGAACTGCCGAACTTCAGCCGCGGCAAGGTGCGCGATATGTACGACCTGCTGGACGGCCGCCGCATCATGGTCGCGACCGACCGGCAGTCGGCCTTCGACGAGGTCCTGGCGGCAGTGCCCTTCAAGGGCCAGGTGCTGAACCAGACGGCCCAATTCTGGTTCGAGAAGACGGCGGATATCTGTCCCAACCACGTGGTGGATTTTCCCGACCCGAACGTGATCGTCGGCCGGCGGCTCGAGATGTTGCCGATCGAGATGGTGGTGCGCGACTACATCACCGGCTCGACCGAGACCAGCATCTGGCCGATGTACGAGCGCGGCGAGCGGGTGCTCTATGGCCTCGAATTCCCGGATGGCCTTGAGAAAAACCAGAAGCTGCCGGAAACGATAATCACGCCAACCACCAAGGCCGAGGTCGGCGCCCACGACGCCCCGGTCACCGCGGCCGAGATTGTCGAGCGGAATCTGGTCGCCCAGACGCAGTGGGACGAGCTGGCGGAATTGAGCCTCGCGCTCTTCGCCCGCGGGCGCGAGATCGCGGCGGCCAACGGGTTGATCCTGGTCGACACCAAGTACGAGTTCGGGGTCGACGGCGATGGCCGCATCACGCTGGCGGACGAGGTCCACACGCCGGATTCGAGCCGCTATTGGGTGGCCGCGAGCTACGACGAGCGGCTGGCGGCCGGAAGTGAGCCCGAGAGCCTCGACAAGGAATTCCTGCGGCTCTGGATCGCGGAGCGCTGCGACCCCTACAACGATCCCATCCCCGAGATCCCGGCCGCGACCCTGATCGAGTTCAGCGCCAAATACGTCACGCTCTTCGAGCAGGCAACGGGGCGGAAATTCCAGGCCCCCGCGGCGGGCGTGTCGGTGCGCGAGCGGGTGCGCGACAACCTCGCCCGGGCCTTCCCCGAATATTTTGGCGACTGAGGCCCCTCACCCTCCCAATCTCACTTCGTTCGATCGGGTCCCTCCCTCTCCCACTTCATGGGAGAGGGTTAACTGGCGCGATCTCAAACCCCTCTCCCGTGATAACGGGAGAGGGAGGGGCCCGCCGCGAAGCGGTGGGAGGGTGAGGGGCCTTAATTTTAATACATGCGGGTCTTGCGGCTGTGCTCGATCTTTGCCGCGATGTCCTCGACCGAGCTGCCGTCGTCGGCGTGGTCGGCGAGGATCTCGGCGAGGCTCGGCAGCTCGTTGCGGTCGATCTTGTAGTCGTCGTCCCAGAGCCGGCTGCGCGCCAGCGCCTTAGCGCAGTGGGTGAAGACCTCGCGAACCTCGATCAGCAGCGCCGTCTTCGGCAGCTTGCCGTTGACCTCGAAGTCTTCCAGGACTTCTGCGTCGGTCACGATCCGCGCCCGGCCGTTGATGCGCAACGTCTCTTTCATGCCGGGGATAAAGAAGATCGTCGCGACCTCCGGGTTCTGCAGGATGTTCTCCATGGTATCGAGCCGGTTGTTGCCGGGCCGGTCCGGAATCAGAATGTGGTGGTCGTCGAGCACCCGCACGAAGCCCGGCGCGTCGCCCTTGGGCGAGACGTCGGCCTTGCCCTCGGCGTCCGACGAGGCGAGGCAGAGGAACGGCGACTTTGCGATGATCGCGCGGCAATGGTGGTCGAGCCGGTCGATCTCCTTGGCGACCGAGATACCCATGGCGTCGCCGTAGAGATCGCGCAACGCGCCCTGGTCGGCGATTTCCTTGCCTGTTTTCGCGTCCATATCGAGCGCTCCCGTGTTTTCCGACGTGGCCGGGGATGCTACAGCAGGGGGCGGCGCGGAACAAACCGGGAGACGCAGCCATGGTTTCGACGGAAATGCCCTACGAGAAGAAATACAAAGAGGTCAATGGCCTCGAGATGGCCTATGTCGAGGCCGGGTCGGGCGACCCGATCGTCCTGCTGCACGGCAACCCGACCTCGTCCTACCTCTGGCGCAACATCATTCCGCATTTGGAAGGCCTCGGCCGCTGCATCGCGCCGGACCTGATCGGCATGGGCGAGTCGGCGAAGCTGCCCGAGAGCGGGCCCGAACGCTACAAGCTGGTCGAGCACCGCGAGTATCTCGATGCGCTGCTGGCGCAGTTGGGCGTGGCGGCGAACGTCACCTTCGTGATCCACGATTGGGGCTCGGCACTCGGCTTCGATTGGGGCCGGCGCCACCCTGACGCCGTCAAGGGTTTTGCCTATATGGAGGCGATCGTCCGGCCGATGGCGCTCGACAAATGGCCCGAGGCGCTGCGCGACGTGTTCGGCGCGATGCGATCGGAGTCCGGCGACGGCATGGTGCTGACCGATAACTTCTTCGTCGAGCGGCTGCTGCCGGGCGCGGTGCTGCGCGGGCTGACCGAGGACGAGATGGCGGTCTACCGCGAGCCCTATCTCGAGCCTGGCGAGAGCCGGCGGCCGACCCTGACCTGGCCGCGCGAAATCCCGCTCGATGGCGAGCCGGCCGACGTGGTCGAGATCGTCGCGGCCTACGGCGAGTGGCTGGCGGCGAGCCAGGTGCCGAAACTGTTCGTCAACGCCGAGCCCGGCGCCATCCTGGTCGGCCCCAACCGCGACTTCTGCCGCACGTGGGCGAACCAGCATGAGGTCACGGTCAAGGGCCACCACTTCATCCAGGAGGACTCGCCCGACGAGATCGGCCAGGCGATCAAGGCGTGGCTGGAAGGCTTGGACTAAGGCCCCTCACCCTCCCAATCTCACGTCGTTCGATTGGGCCCCTCCTTGAACGCCCTGTCAGGCGTCCAAGCCCGCAAGCGGGAGAGGGGCTTGGGATCACGGCAAATTACCCTCTCCCATGAAATGGGAGAGGGAGGGACCCGCCGCGAAGCGGTGGGAGGGTGAGGGGGTCTTTGGCTCTGTCGATCGACCCGGAATGGTCCTTTCGGCGGGACCGCTGGCCCGTTAGGTAGACCGCGGCACACGTCCCGCACTGAAGGAGAGTTGCATGCCAACCGACCGGCTGGCCGGCCTGCGGATCATCGCACTGTTGGCGGCGATGACCGCGCTGAGCCAGTTCTTCCGCGTCTCGAACGGGGTGATCGCGCCCGAGCTGGTGCGCGACCTCGACCTCTCGGCCGAGATGCTGGGGCTCGCCGGCAGCGCCTTCTTCATCGCCCTCACCGTGATGCAGATTCCGGTCGGCATGATGTTCGACCGCTTCGGGGTCCGGCGCACGGTCGGCTGGCTGACGGCGCTCGCGGTCCTCGGCGCGCTCGTGAACGCGGTAGCCGAGACCGGCGCGATGCTGTTCGCGGCCCGCTTCGTCATCGGCATCGGCTGCGCCGGCAACTTCATGGGGGCGGTGCTGGTGACCTCGCGCTGGTTCTCGGGCGAGCGTTACACCATGGTGTTGAGCTGGATCTTCGCGTTGAGCCAGATCGGCGTGCTGATGGGTGCGACCCCGCTGGCGGCAGCGAGCGAATTCTATGGCTGGCGCGCCGCCTTCGTCATCGCCGCCCTGATCACCGCGCTTGCGGGCGTACTGTTCGTGATCCTGGTGCGCGACCGGGCGCCGGGGGACGAATTCGGCGCCTCGGCGCCTGAGAGCGTCGCCCAGATTCTCAGCGGTATCGTCGAGGTCTGGCGCATCCCGGGCCTGTTGCGCGTCTTCACCATGCACCTCTTCGTCTATGCCAGCATGGTGACGGTGCTCGGCATCTGGGCCGGGCCGTATCTGCACGACGTCCACGGGTTGGCGGCACTTGCCCGCGGCAACGTGCTGCTGGCGATGGGCGCGGCCCAGGTCGCGGGCATCCTCGCCTATGGCCCGATGGACCGGATGTTCAATTCGCGCAAGCGCGTGGTGATCGCCGGCACGCTCGCGACGCTTACCGTGTTCGCGCTGCTGGCGGCGATCCCGAAGCCGCCGGTGTGGCTCGCCGCATTGCTGTTGGTGCTGCTCTGTTTCGTCACCGCCTACGGCATCGTCGTCGTCGCCCACGGCCGCTCGCTGTTCCCCGACCGCCTGGCGGGCCGCGGCGTGACCACCGTGAACCTAGCGCAGGCGATCGGCTCCGTCGTACTTCCGATCGCGACCGGCGTGATCGTCGGCGCCTTCCCGGCGACCGGGGGTGCGGCCGGAGCCGCCGCACCCGAGATCGCCTACCGCCTCGTCTTTGCCTTCATCGGGTGCATGCTGGCGCTTTGCCTTTTGGTCTATCTGGGTGCCGAGGATTCGAAGCCGCGCGGGGATTGACCGGGTGGCGAACCGGTCCACCTTCCTTGGTTCAACCCCGCGCCTTTCATCACGAAAAGGTGTGGTTGACAGTTAGTGTAGTCTGGTTAACGTCGGCATCGAACGGGACGGGGCGGCAACGAGATCGTGTTCAGGGGCCAGGGAACCATGCTCAGAAAATCCCTCCTTGCCATGGCGCTCGCCGTCATCGCCGGCTCGACGGCACTGGCCGACAGCTTCGTCTTCACCGCGATTCCGGACGAGGACGAAACGCGCCTGAAGCAGCGCTTCGACAAGGTCGCGGATTACCTTGCGGCCAAGCTCGGCGTCGAGGTGAGGTACATCCCGGTCAAGTCCTACGCCGCGGCGGTCACCGCCTTCCGCAACAATCAGGTCCAGCTCGCCTGGTTCGGCGGGCTGTCGGGCGTACACGCGCGCCGTCTGGTCAAGGGCTCGGAGGCGATCGCCCAGGGGTACGAGGACCAGTTCTTCACCACCTACTTCATCGCCAACGCGGCGACCGGCATCGCGGAGAGCAAGGATTTCCCGAAGGCGATCGCCGGCCGGACCTTCACCTTCGGTTCCAAGGGTTCGACCTCGGGCCGTCTGATGCCGGAATTCCATATCCGCAAGCAATTCGGCAAGTCGCCGGACGATGTGTTCTCGCGGGTCGGCTTCTCGGGCGACCATTCGCGCACCCTGGCGCTGGTGCAGTCCGGCGCCTACGAGGTCGGCGCCCTGAACTACAAGGTCTTCGAGAACGAGAAGAAGGCCGGCAAGGTCGACCCGGCCAAGGTCCGGATCACTTGGACGACCCCGGCCTATCCCGACTACCAATGGTCGATCCGGGGCGACGTCGAGGCGACGTTCGGCGCCGGCTTCAAGGCCAAGGTCCGCCAGGCGCTGCTCGGCATGAAGGACAAAATGCTGCTCGACGCCTTCCCGCGCAAGAGCTTCGTCGCGGCCTCGAACGGCGACTACGCGCCGATCCTCGACACCGCGAAATCCATCGGCCTGATCGACGACTGATGGCGCTGTTCGACCTCCGGGACGAGACCGTCCGCTACGACGGCAAGGCGGTCCTGAAGGGCGTCAGCCTGAAGATCGAGCGCGGCGAAAAAGTGGCGCTGGTCGGGCGCAGCGGGGCCGGCAAATCGACCCTGCTGACCCTGCTGCACAGCCAGCATCCGGAGAAGGCGGCGCTGGTGCCGCATGACGGGGGGCTCGTCAAGACGCTCTCGGTGTTCCACAACATCTACATGGGCCGGCTCGAGGCCAACCCGACCTGGTACAACCTGGTCAACCTCGCCTGGCCGATGCGCCGCGAGATCGAGGCGATCCAACCGATCGTCGCCGACCTCGGCCTCGCCGACAAACTGATGCAGCCGGCGGGCGAGCTGTCGGGCGGTCAGCAGCAACGCACCGCCGTGGCCCGCGCGCTTTACCACGACGGCGAGGTGCTGCTCGGCGACGAGCCGGTCTCCGCGGTCGACGAGCACCAGGCGCGCGCTGTGCTCGATACGATCGCCGCGGCGCACGACACCATGGTCCTGGCGATGCACGACGTCGATCTAGCGCTCGCCTATTGCGGCCGCATCGTCGGGATTCAGGACGGCCGCATCGTGTTCGACGAGCCGGCCGCCGACCTGACCCGCCAGGACCTCGCCCCGCTCTATATCGGCGAGGCGTAGCGTGCGCCCGATTGCGCGCTGCGCGTTCCCCCCCACCCTAACCCTCCCCCTCCAGGGGGGAGGGAATAAAAGCGCGAAAAGGCGAAATAACACCCCCTCCCCCTTGACGGGGGAGGGTTGGGGTGGGGGTGACAATTATTCGACTCCGACCGCCTGTCGGGTGCCAGCGTGTTAGTCCGGCGCTCGGCCACGGTGAATGCGAGCTTCGGCTTCGTCGGCATCGCGCTCTTCTGCCTGATTTTCGCCGACCTGGAGGTCACCACGCTCGACCCGTGGACCGAGCTCGGCCGCATGGCCTGGGGGTTCGCGACGCCGGATTTCCTCGCCGTCGATCAGCTCGCCGACGCGTTGTTGCAGACCGTCGCCTTCGCGGTGCTCGGCGTCGCCGCCGGCTCGGTCTTCGGCTTCGTGCTGGCGCCGGTGTTCCAGCATTTCGGTCCGGTGCGCTGGGTCTGCGCCTTCATCCGCGCGATCCACGAGCTGTTCTGGGCGCTAATCTTCATCCAGATGTTCGGCCCCTCGCCGCTCGCCGGCATCCTCGCCATCGCGATCCCCTATACCGGCATCTGCGCCAAGGTTTATGCCGAAATACTGGAGGAAGCGGACCTCCGCGCGCTCAAGACGCTGCCGCCCGGGGCCGGGCGCATCTCGACCTTCTTCTATGCCAAGCTGCCCGACGTCTGGGTCCACTTGAAGGACTACACCTTCTACCGGCTCGAGTGCGGGTTGCGCTCCAGCGCGGTGCTCGGCTTCGTCGGCCTGCCGACGCTCGGCTTCTACCTCGAATCGTTCTTCAAGCAGGGCCATTATTCCGAGGTCTCCGCACTCTTGATCCTGTTTTTCGTGCTGATCGCGACAATCCGCTTGTGGATGCGGCCGCGGATCGCCTGGGTCTACGTCGCGGCCTCGCCGTTCGCGATCGCCGCCGGCGCCGGCACGACGACCTTCGAGTGGGTCAACGTGCAGCGCTTCTTCACCGAAGACATCGTGCCCGCACCGCTGCGCAATGCCGAGATCCTCGACCCGGGCGCGTGGCTGAATTTCGGCGATTGGACCTGGGCGCTGCTCTCGCATCAGGCGCTGCCCGGCATCGTCGCGACGATCCTGCTGACCCAAATCGCGCTGGTCGGCACCGGAATTCTGGCGCTCGCCTTCTTCCCGATGATCTCGGATCGGTTCTTCGGCCGAGCCGGCCGCACCGTCGGCCACGTGTTTCTAGTGATCGCCCGCTCGACGCCCGAATACGTGCTGGCCTACATCTTCCTGCAGCTCTGGGGGCCGTCGATGCTGCCGGCGATCGTCGCCTTGTCGCTCCACAATGGTGCGATCATCGGCCACCTGATAGGACGCCACGTCAACGAGTTGGAGCGCCGGCCCGACGCGCCCAAGGGCGTCAACCTCTATGCCTACGAGGTGGTGCCGCGGGTCTACGGCCAGTTCCTCGCCTTCCTGTTCTACCGCTGGGAGGTGATCATGCGCGAGACGGCGATCCTCGGCATTCTCGGCATTCACACCCTCGGCTTTCACATCGACAGCGCGATCGCCGACATCCGCATCGACCGGGCGATGCTGCTGATCGTGATCACCGCGCTCTTGAATATCGCGATCGACATCTGCTCGCGGAACCTGCGCCGGCGCCTGCGCCTGCGCAGCACGCCGGACGCGGCCTAACGATCGAATCGTGCTAACGTCGCCGACCACGAACGGAGGGATGTTTGGTGAGATTGCCCGCAGCGATACTTTTCCCAGTAGCCCTCGCCCTGTCGATGGCGCCGCACGGCCAGGCATCGGACATGCACAAGGGACACGGGGCACCCACGCATACAGCGGGGATGGCCAAGCCCGGCTCGTGCGACCTCGCCGTTCGTGTCACCGAGGCGGCCGAACGCCAGGCCGGCGGCGCCCACCACAAGGGCATGCCGGCGTCGCACCACGCGGTGCCCGGCAAGGACATGGTCCACATGAAGGGAGCCCACACGATCCACGAGCCGCAACATGGCGGCGCGTTCTTCATGGCGCCCAACAAGATGCATCATCTCGAGGGCATGTATTCCGAGGCCTGCGGCTTTCAGCTGGTGTTCTACAACGCCTTCACCAAGTCGATCCGCGCCGACCGCTTCCGCGCGATGATCAAGGTCGTGCCGACGAAGGACGACGAGCCGGAGGTGATGCGCTTCCTCTCAAAGACCCAGCACGACACGGTGCTGCACGCGACGGTCGGCAACGAGGTCAGCCGGCCGTTCACGATCGAACTCTATATCGAGTTTCCGGACTCGGACGAACCGCAGCTCTTCACCATCAAGGTCCCGGCGAAGTCGAGCTGACGCCCGGCGGCGGCCTAGGCCGCTTTGTCACGGCCCTCGACCCACTCTGCCGCGAGCTCCAGCACCCGCTCGACGTCGTTCGCCGTGTTGTAGAGGTGCAGCGCGAAGCGCAGCAGGCCGAGCCGAATGGTGAAGGCGACGCCGCCCGCCTCCAGGTGCGCGGCGAGCGAGGCCATTTCCGGATCGTCGGTCTTGCCGTGCCCGGCCGCCTCGCCGCGCCGGCCGAGGCAGACGATCGAGCCGGTATGGGCGCCGGGCGCGCCGCCGACCACGGGCAGGCCGAGGTCGAGCAATCCCCGAGCGAGCCGGTGGGCGAGGTCTACTACGTACGCCTCGATTGCCTCCGTGCCGATACCGTTCAGGAGATCGAGCGCCGCCTCGGCGGCCACGGCACCCGGGTAATTGTAGTTGCCGACATCGAAACGCCTGGCGCCCGGCATCAGCCGGTAGTTGTCGCCGCCCTTCTCGGCCTCGCTGATGTCGCCGAGATCGACCCCGAAGCGCGCGAGATAGACCGGGGTCAGCTTTTCCGCCCACGCCCGCCGGCAATAGAGGAACCCCATGCCGTAGAGCCCGAGCAATCCCTTCGAGGTCGAGGTCGCGAGACCGTCAATGCCGAGCGCCTCGACGTCGGTGTGCAGGATCCCGGTCGACTGCACCGCGTCGACCAGCAGGAATATCCCGCGCTCGCGGCAGGCCCGGCCGAGGGTCGCGAGGTCGGTGCGGAAGCCCGGCGTGAAGCTCATGCTGGCTATGGTGACGGCTCGGGTCCGCTCGTCCATCGCCTCGACCATTCTGTCGACCGGGACATGGCCGCCGTCGGCCGGCAGGTCGCGGACCTCGATCCCGAGCCGCGCGCGCAGATTGAGCCACGGGTAGAGGTTGTTCGGATGCTCGATCTCGCTGCACATGACGACATTGTCGCCGGCGGCCCAAGGCAGCGCCGAGGCAATCGCGTTCAGCCCCTCCGACACGTTCTTGGTGATCGCGATCTCGTCAGGCTCGGCGTTGATCAGCCGGGCCAACCCGGCACGGGCGTTCTCGACCGCGGCGAACATTTCCGCCTTGTCGGTGGTGCCGTTGAGACGCGCGTCGAGATCGGCGGCGACCGCATGGTGGACCTCCTGCGGGATCAGCCCGCGCGCCGAGGTCGCGAGGTAGACGCCGTCGCGCGTCGCCGGAAACCGGTCCCGGATATCCTTTGGAACGCCTGTCATGGCGCGACGTTAGCATTTGGCCTTGTGCAAGGCGACCTGCTAGAACACGGCGCATGAAGTCCGACGTTCCCATCGTCAAGGACCTGGTGCTGATCGGCGGCGGCCACAGCCACCTCGCCGTCCTCAAGATGTTCGCCATGAAACCGGTGCCGGGGGTGCGCATCACGCTGATCACCCGCGACGTGCACACGCCCTATTCCGGCATGCTGCCGGGGTTCATCGCCGGCAATTACGAGTTCGACGAAACCCATATCGATCTGCGCAAGCTGGCGCAATTTGCGGGCGCGCGCATCTACCACGATTCCGCAG
>JASLSL010000335.1 GCA_030743445.1 Alphaproteobacteria bacterium | reverse complement strand
CGAAAGCCTCGCTTTCCTCGACGAGTTGCTGGATCGCGTGATCCGGCCCGAGGTGACCTATCGCCACGAATGGCGGCCCGGCGACCTGCTGCTCTGGGACAACCGCGCAGTTTTACACATCGCCCACCACGACTACGACATGGGCGCGGGCCGGGTGATGCACCGGGTGATCCTGGAGGGCGAGGTTCCCTACTGACGGCGACCCCGAGGCCGGTACTTACGTTTGCGACGAACCGGACTCTGCTTTCAATTGCGATGTCGGCGAAACGTAGGCCGAGAAACCCCGCACGTTGACGTCCACGTCGAGCCGATGGTGAAGCGGCGGAAAGGCGCGCTGGCGGCAGTCCATCCGCTCGCACACCCTGCAACCGATGCCGATCGGCGTGGCCGCATCGACGTTCTCGAGCGAAAGTCCGTCGGCGTAGACGAGCTTGGGGGCATGACTGAGTTCGCAGCCCAATTCAATGGCGTAAGTGCTCGACGGTATGTGGTGGCCACCGCCGCCGTTCGTCACCATGCGCGCGATGCTGAAAAAGGTCCCGCCGTCGGGCATGCGCGACAACTGCGTGCCGATCCGTCCGGGGGTCAAAAACGCCATATGCGCGACCCAAAGCGGACAGCCGCCCCCATAGCGCGCTATACGCATGCCCGACGCGCTGAACCATTTCGAGACGTTGCCGGCGACATCGACCCGGACCATGTGGAACGGCACGCCCTTGGCCTTCGAGCGCTGTAAAGTGGTCAGGCGATGGCAGACCTGTTCGAAGCTCGCACCGAACCGCTGCTGCAGAATTTCGATGTCGTAGCGCAAGCCGCGGGCCGCTTTCAGGAACGGTCCGTAGGGCATCAGCACCGCACCGGCGAAATAGTTGGCCAGCGCCACGCGGCAAAGGGCCTCGGCATCGGTCGTCAACAGCTTGGTGCCGGCAACGATCAGATCGATGATTTGGCCGCAGGTCAGCAAACCGATTTGGTGGGCCAACTGGAACTTGCGGCTGGTTTCCGGCAGGACCTCGGAGATCAGCAGCTTACGTGTCACCGGATCGAACCGGCGAACCGCGTCCAGGTTCACGTCGGCGGGTACGATTTCGACATCGACGGCATGGACCTGCGCCAAATGATCGACCAGAGCCTGATGGTGGTTGCCGCCGGCCTTGGACCCGAGGTCCTCGGCCGCGTCTTCGAGCTGGGGGAAGTGATTGGATCGCTCCTGGATAAAGTCGGTGACCGAATCGGAGGGCGGCGGAGCCATCTCCAGGCCCGGGCTGCTGCCGTCCGAGAGCCGCTCGACAAGGGCGTTGGCTTCATCGCGCGCGCTGTGATAGGCGCGGTATAGGTCGATGATCGCGCGCCCCGCCTCGGGCGTACGCGAAGCGATCTCCAAGAGCTCCGTCTGGTCGACATCGTGCTCGGCGATGCTCTGGTCGCTGAAGACTTCGACGAGTTCGCCGGCGAGCCGCGCG
The DNA here is from genome assembly GCA_030743445.1 of Alphaproteobacteria bacterium. Lineage (GTDB taxonomy): Bacteria > Pseudomonadota > Alphaproteobacteria > UBA8366 > UBA8366 > JASLSL01. Next base: position 3,995 of record JASLSL010000335.1, on the reverse strand, counting down.
TCTTCGTCCTCGGTAAAGCTGTGCAGATCGATATCGAATCCCTGCACGAGCTTGAGCAGAATCGGAACCGTGATCGCCCGGTTGTTGTTCTCGAGCAGGTTCAGATAACTCGAGGAAATACCGAGCGCGTCCGCCATCTGCGCTTGCGTGAGGCCGCGCTCCCGGCGCAACCGACGCATCTTGTGCCCATGAAAGACATTTCGAGGGGTCGCGGCCATGGCCATTCGATATTCACTTTCACATTTTGTAAAGTTTGTAAGTTTACAAGATTTACTAATCTTTATCAATAAATTGTTTACCATAACCCCATATTGTGAAATTAGTGTCTCGGCAAAATTCAATGCCGGGCCAAGAAAAGTGGTGAGCCATGTCGAGTGCAGAGATTAAGTTGTTAGAAACGAACGGCGTCGAAATCCTCGGTGAAATCGAGCCGGGCTTTGGCGAAATTCTCACACCCGAAGCGTTGGGTTTCGTCGAATTGCTCGAACGCCAGTTCGGCGCCGAACGGATAAACCTGCTGCGCCAGCGCGCGGAAATTCAGAGCAGGCTCGACGACGGTCAACGACCCGACTTCCTGCCGGAAACCGCCGAAATTCGCCAGGCCGATTGGACCGTCGCACCGCTGCCCGACGACCTGCAGGATCGCCGCGTCGAAATCACCGGGCCGACCGACCGCAAGATGGTCATCAACGCGCTGAATTCCGGCGCCACGGTTTTCATGGCGGATTTCGAGGACGCGAATGCCCCGACATGGGACAACATAGTGCGGGGACAGATCAATCTGCGCGATGCCGTAAGCGGCACCATCGAATATACGGATGCCAAGACGGGGCGCGAATATCGCTTGGCGGAAGACCAAGCAGTGCTGCTGGTGCGCCCGCGCGGCTGGCACTTGGAAGAGAAACACGTATTGATCGACGGCAATCCGGTGTCTGCCGCGCTGTTCGATTTCGCGCTTTATCTCTATCACAACCACGCCGCACTCGAGGCCAAGGGCACCGGCCCGTATTTTTACCTGCCCAAGATCGAAAACCATTTGGAAGCGCGCCTGTGGAACGACGTGTTCAACGCCGCGCAGGATGCGCTCGACATCCCCCGGGGCACGATCAAGGCGACGGTATTGATCGAAACGCTGCTCGCGGCCTTCGAGATGGACGAGATCCTCTATGAATTGCGGGAGCACTCGGCCGGGCTCAATTGCGGGCGCTGGGATTACATCTTCAGCTTCATCAAGAAGTTCAGTAAGGCGGAAGGCTGCGTGATGCCGGACCGTGGCCAGGTGACCATGACCCAGCCCTTCATGCGGGCGTATTCGCGCTTGCTGATCAAGACCTGCCATCGGCGGAACGTGCATGCGGTCGGCGGCATGGCGGCGCAAATTCCGATCCGGGGCGACGCGGCCGCGAACCAAGAGGCGCTGCGGAAAGTCCACGCGGACAAGGAACGCGAAGCCAATGACGGTCACGACGGCACATGGGTCGCCCACCCCGGTTTGATCCCGACCGCAATGGAGGTGTTCGATCGACTGATGCCGGCGCCGAACCAGATCGAGCTAGAGCGCGACGACGTAAAGGTCGCCGCGGCCGACCTGTTGGCGGTGCCCGAGGGCACGATCACGGAAGCCGGGCTGCGCCAAAACCTGAATGTCGGCATCCGCTATATCGAGGCCTGGTTGCGGGGCGAAGGCTGCGTGCCGCTCGATAATCTGATGGAAGACGCGGCGACCGCCGAGATTTCCCGCGCCCAGCTGTGGCAATGGATCTACCACGGGGCGAAGTTGGACGATGGCCGTATCGTGGATTCGTCCATGTTCACGGAGATGCTGGCCGAGGAAATGGAAAAAATTCACGCAAGCGTCGGTCCGGACGCCGTCGAAGGCGGCAAGTTCGAGGAGGCCGCCGAGTTGTTCTCCAATATCTGCTTGGCGCCCGAGTTCACCGAATTCCTGACCATCCCGGCTTACGATTTGATCGACTGAGGGCGCACGCAACGACACGGGCGCGAATTGGCGTCATCTCCGCCGCCGGCGCCGCCGGGCCGGAGATCGAAACCGTAAGTCCTTGAAATACTTAAGAGAGCAGTTGGCTGGGGCGGGAGGATTCGAACCTCCGAATACCGGTACCAAAAACCGGCGCCTTAACCACTTGGCCACGCCCCAAACCTTTCCGGAACATAGGCGCGCTTGCGCGCCCCCGCAAGCGCCGCCCTGCGTCAAGCGCCGCAGTGCGTCAGGCGCCGGGGTAAAGCAGCTCTTTCTTCTCGTTTTTACCGGCGATTTTCTCGAACTCGTCGAGCAAGCGCGGCACATCGTCCAGCGAGAGTTCGTGGCGGAACTCGCCGCCGACGAATTTGAGGTTCGGCCCGACATCGCATTTGCCGAGGCAGACGATCCGCTCCAGCTCGACGTTGAGGCCGCGCTCGCGGATGCCGGCCTCGAGCCGATCGGCGATTTTCAGCGAACCGTTCTGCCCGCAGCACTTGCCGCGCGGCCCGCGCATCCGGTTGACACAGACGACGACCGTCGTTCGGCGGCTTTTCTTGGCCGGCTTTTTGGTCATGCCGTCCCTGTCTCCCGAAATCGGGTCGCCGCGACCCACCAGCCCTCGCGCTCGACCGCCGGGATCGCGGCCTCGGCCGCTTCCTGGTCGTCGAACAGGCCGAAACACGTCGCCCCGCTGCCCGACATGCGCTGGAAGCGGCAGTCGGGGGCGGCCTCGAGCGCCGCCAGCACGTCGGCGATCACCGGTGACAGGCCCAACGCGGGCTCGGTCAGGTCGTTCTCGCGCTCGGCGAGGATCTCGGCGAGTGCGGCGACGTCCGCCGGGGCCTCGTCGAACCGCATCTCCGGCGAGAAACCGCCGCGGCGGTTCTCGAACACCGACAGGGTCGCCAGCGTGACCCCCGGATTGACCAGCAATACGCCGGCCCGGGGCAGCGGCGGGGCCGGATCGAGGTCCTCGCCGGTGGCGCCGACGAACACCGGAGTGCTCAAGAGACAGGCCGGTACGTCGGAACCGATTTCGCGGGCGAGCGCGATCATGTCGACCGTATCCTCCGTCAAACCCCAAAGTGCTGCGAGCCCCTTCAGCGCCGCCGCCGCGTCGGCCGACCCGCTGCCGAGCCCGGCTGCGACCGGCAGGTTCTTGGTGAGGTCGAACCTCACGTCGGGGCGGCGACCGGTCGCTTCGGCCAACGCCAGCGCCGCGCGGATCACCAGATTGTCCTCGCCGTCGGGCAGGCGGTCGGCGAACGGACCCGAGGCCTCGATCATCGACGTCCCCGCTTTCTCGACCGTCAGGCTGTCGGCCAGCTCGGTGAACGCCATCAGCGAGTCGAGTTCGTGGTACCCGTCGGCCCGGCGGGCGATAACGTGAAGGTAGAGGTTGATCTTGGCGGGTGCCGCGACGGTAACGACGCCGGAAACGGCCGCGTTCATCCGCCCGAGCCCACGACCTCGGCCTTGCCGAGTCCGCGCTCTAATTTTATTTCGATCTTCTCGACCTCGGACTTCTCGGGCTCAAGACTGAGCGCCCGTTGCCATTGGAAGCGCGCTTCGTGGTGGCGCCCGACGCGCCAGTAGGCATCGCCGAGATGGTCGGAGATGATCGGGTCCTGGGCCCGGAGTTGGACCGCGCGTTCGAGCTGCTTGACCGCATCGCCGTACTCGCCGAGCCGGTAGAGCGCCCAGCCCATGCTGTCGACGATATAGCCGTCGCGCTGCTTCTGCTCGACCGCGCGCTCGATCATCTTGCGCGCGCGAACCAGGTTCTTGCCCTGGTCGACCCACGAGTAGCCGAGATAGTTCAACACGTAGGGTTGCTCGGGCTTGAGTTCGAGCGCCTTGAGGAAATCCTTCTCCGCCGAATCCCATTGCTTCAATCGCTCGTGCGCAATGCCGCGATAGTAATACAGCGCCCAATCCTGCTCGCGCGGCTCGCCGACACGCGCCAGCGCCTTGTCGTAAGCCTCTACCGCGGCCTTGTACTTCTCCTTGT
>JASLSL010000334.1 GCA_030743445.1 Alphaproteobacteria bacterium | reverse complement strand
GGGCGATGCCGACGCGCTCGCACACCTTGGCGAGCTCGGCGATGCGGCCCACCCCGAAACGCACGGTGGTCGGGTAGGCCCAGTTGCCTTTGAGATCCAATGCGTCGTCGCTCATGACCCTGGATTGTCATCGAAGGTCGTTGCCGGCACAAGCACCGCATGCTGGCCTGCGACGATTGCGAATATTGCGCCACCGGGGCCGGGGCTTCATCATCGAGCCACCCAGAGGATGCAGGACGCGACGGCATGACGGTTACCCTCGGCAGCGATATCGGCGGCACCTTCACGGATTTCGTGCTTATAGACGAAGACACCGAGCGCATCGAAATCCACAAATGCCTGACCACGCCGGGCGATCCGTCGCTCGGCGTGGCTGATGGCATCGAGGCGTTGGAGAGCGACTGGCCCGGCGCCGTGGGCCGGGCCGCGACCCACATCCACGGCACGACGCTGGTGATCAACGCGGTGATCGAGCGCAAAGGGGCGCGCACCGGCTTGATCACGACCCGGGGTTTCCGCGACCTGCTGCAGATCGGGCGCGAGAAGCGCTACGACGGCTGGGACCTCAAGATCACCTTCCCCGAGCCGCTGGTCGAGCGACCGATGCGGGTCGAAGTCATGGAGCGCATGCATGCCAGCGGCCGCGTGCTCACGGCGCTCGACCGCGAGAGCGTGCGCGCCGCGGTCCAGGACCTGTTGCACCGGGGCGTGCAGTCGATCGCGGTCTCGCTGCTGCATTCCTACCGCAACCCGATCAACGAGCACGCGGTCGATGCGATTATCCGCGAGATGGCGCCGGAGATACCGATTTCCCTCTCGTGCGAGGTGCTGCCGGAAATCAAAGAGTTCGAACGGACCTCGACGACGGTGGTCAACGCCTACACCAAGCCGGCGGCGGAAGGCTATCTCGACCGAATGGAAAACCGAATGATCGATGCCGGTTGTCCCGCCCAATTGCTGCTTATGTTGTCCGGTGGCGGCATCAACTCGGCTGCGTTCGCCCGCGACTTCCCGGTGCAGATCATCGAGTCCGGGCCCGCCGCGGGGGCGCTGAGTGCGGCTCATTACGCCCGGCTCGCCGGGCTCGACCAGGTGCTGTCTTTCGACATGGGCGGGACCACGGCGAAGATGTGCATGGTCAAGGACGGCCGGGTCGCCAAGACGACCGACTTCGAGGTCGCCCACGTCCACCGCTTCAGGAAGGGCAGCGGCATTCCGGTCCGGGTGCCGGTCCTCGATCTGATGGAGATCGGGGCGGGCGGCGGCTCGATTGCCCGGGTGACCGAGGTCGGCACCGTCCAGGTCGGTCCGGAAAGCGCCGGCGCCAACCCCGGTCCGGCGTGTTATGGCCAGGGCGGGACACTGCCCACGGTCTCGGACGCCGACCTGGTGCTGGGCTATCTCGATGCGGAGCATTTCCTCGGCGGCGAGATGTCGCTCGACCGCAAGGCCGCCGAGGCGGCGATCGCCGACCATATCGCAGCACCCCTGGAGCTGTCTCTCGAAGCGGCGGCCTACGGCATCTTCGGCATCGTCAACGAGAACATGGCATCCGCCGCCAAGGTTTATGTCACCGAGCATGGCGAGGACCCGACGGCCTATACCCTGGTCGCCTTTGGAGGCGCCGGCCCGGTTCACGCCTGCGACCTGGCACGGCGGCTCGGCGTCGCAAGGGTGCTGATCCCGCCGCGTGCCGGCGTCGCCTCGGCCTTCGGCTTGATCGTGGCGCCGGTGTCCTATGACACGGTGCGGACACTCCGCATGCGCCTCGAGGTTGCCGACGTTGCGAAGCTCGACGCGGTCTATGCCGAGATGGCGGCCGAGTGTCTGTCGCGCATGCCGGACAGCATCGGCGAGGCAGAGCTCAGCTTCGAGCGCTCGGCCGACATGCGCTATGTCGGCCAGGGCTACGACGTCGCGGTGCCGATGCCGGCGGGCGCGATGGCCGATGAGACCGCCGAGACCCTGCGCGCCCGCTTCGACGAGGTCTATCGCAAGCTTTACGGCCGGACATACGACGACCTAGATTTGGAGATCATGAACCTGCGGATGACCGCCATCGGACCCGGCAAGGCCATGCTCGGCGGGGCCGCGGTGAACGGCGGCGGATCGGGTGCGCCGCGCGGCACGCGGCCGGCCTACGATCCGGGCGAACGCGAATTCGCCGACCACACGGTCTATCGACGCGTCGATCTGGGGACGGGATTCTCGGCCGGCGGTCCGCTGATCGTCGAGGAAAACGAGGCGACGACCGTCGTCGGCATTGGTTGGGGTCTCACGGTGGACGAATTCGGCAGTCTGGTGATCGAGCTCGACAGATCGGACAGGGGATCGGGCGGGGGAGGCGGCTGATGGCGAAGGGCAAGCTCGATCCGGTCACGCTCGAGATATTCTGGCGGCGGTTCAATTCGACCGTCGACGAGCTGGCCGCGACCCTGAAGCGAACCTCGTTCTCGACCGTGGTGCGCGACGTGAACGACTACGCGACGGCGATCTTCGACGCCGAGGCGCGGCTCCTGGCGCAGTCGCCGGAGTCGACGCCCGGCCTCTGCGGTCCGCTCGGCCACATGCTGCGCTGCATGTTGGGCCAGAACCCGCCGGCGGAGCTGGTCGAGGGCGACGTGCTGATCGGCAACAACCCATGGGACGGCAGCGGCCACCACAACGACATCACGGTGACCACGCCGGTGTTTCACGGCGGCAAGCTGATCGGCTACACGGTGTCGTGCTGCCACCACGTCGATATCGGCGGCCGCCGGGCGACGACCGAGAGCCGCGACAATTACGAGGAAGGGCTGCGCATTCCGCATCTCAAGGTGTTCCGGGCCGGCGAGTTGAACCGGGACGTCATGGCCTTCATCGCCGGCAACGTGCGCTCGCCCGAGACCGTGATCGGCGACCTGCGCGCCCAGTTCGCGGCCAACCACGTCGGCAGCGAGCGTCTCCGCGGTATTTGCGAGGAACGCGGTTGGGACGATCTGCAGGACCTCGCCGACGAGGTCATCGCTCGCAGCGAGGCCCTGGCGCGAGCCGAGATCGCCCGCATCCCGTCCGGCATCTACCGGCACCGGGCGGCGATCGACATCGAGAACGGCGACGAGGTGATCCTCAACTGCCAGGTGACGATCGGCGATGAGGCCATCGAGGTCGACTACGCCGGCTCCTCGCCCCAGGTCGATTCGGCGGTCAACTGCACCCTGACCTACACCGCCTCCTACACGACCTTCGCGATCAACTGCATGCTCAACCTGCCGATCAACATGAACGAGGGCACGCTCGCGCCCCTGATCACCAAGGCGGACAAAGGCAGCATCCTGAATTGCGACGAACGCCGGCCGACCTTCGGGCGGACAAGCGTCGGCAACCACCTGGTCGAGATCATCTACAACGCCGTCGCCAAGGCGGTGCCGGGCCGTGTCGTCGCCGGCGCCGGTGCGACGCCGATGTGGGGGCAGTATCTCTTCGGTCAGCGCAAGGACGGCGGCAAGTTCGCGCCGCTCAACTGCGTCAACGGCGGGATGGGTGCGAGGCCCGACCGCGACGGCGTCTCGTGCCTGACCTTCCCGGTCAACGTCGGCAACGCGCCGATCGAGGTGCTGGAGAGCGATGTTCCGGTGCTCTGCCGCCGCAAGGAACTGTGGGTCGATTCAGCTGGGCCCGGCAAGTTCCGCGGCGGCTTCGGTCAGGAATACGAAGTCGAGGTGATGGACGGCGAGTTCGGCCCCGATGGCGACATGCTGGTCAGCTTCCGCGGCGGTCGGTTCAACCATCCGGTGCCGGGGGTGCTCGACGGAAGGGCGGCGCCGATGGCCGAGCTCTACATCAACGGCGAGCGCCGGAAAGCCGGGATCCAGCGCACCATGGCAGGCGGCGACAGCTTCCTTTGCCGGATTCCGGGCGGTGGCGGTTTCGGCGACCCGGCCGACCGTCCGCGCGAGATGGTCGCCCGCGACCTCGAGGACGGCCTGATTACCGAGGCCCATGCGCGCGAGCACTACGGCTACGAGCCGGCACGGGAGGAAGTTGGCGACGATTGAGCCTGGCTTGACCTTCCACTCGCTGGAAGGCGTAGTTTCGTTTCCAGGAGGAACGTCATATGGCCGACAAACGCAGAATCGAAATCTTCAGCGCCGGCTGCCCGGTGTGCCGGGAGCTGGAGGCGCAGGTCCGCGCCGAGGCCTGCCCGTCGTGCGAGATCGTCGTCAGCGACATGAACGACGCGGGGGTGGCGGAACGCGCCGCGGGTCTCGGCGTCACTTCGGTGCCGGCCGTTGCGATCGACAGTAGGCTGGCCACTTGCTGCGAGTCCGGCGGGCCGGACATGGCAGTGTTGCGCGCCGGGGGACTTGGACAACCGACAACTTGATCCAATATGTAGCGTAATCGTGACGGATGACGCTTCCCGGCCATGTTAGGTTCGGCAAAACATTAACCATGGAGAGCGCGATGTTGATTTCCGGTCTCAACCACCTCGCCTTCATCACCAACGACATGGAGAAGACGGTCCGCTTCTATCGCGACCTGCTCGGCATGGAGCTCCAAGCCGGGATCGGTCACGACGGCTATCGGCATTACTTCTTCCAGATGGGCACGGGGCAGGTCGCGTTCTTCGAATACGACATCGCCCAGCCGATGCCTGGCACCAAGTTCCACGGCACGCCGACAAGCGAGCCGGTCGGTTTCGACCATGTCTCGTTCACGGTCGACAGCCGCGAGGATTTGTTCCACCTGAAAGACAAGCTCGAGGCCGCCGGCTTCGAGGTCACCGACGC
>JASLSL010000333.1 GCA_030743445.1 Alphaproteobacteria bacterium | reverse complement strand
TGCTCGCGCGAACGGGCGGCCCGGATTCTCGCCGCCATGTCGTCTTCCGACCTGGACGACTTCAAGATCGATGGCAAGATCGTCGTCACCTGCGAATTCTGCAACTCGGCGGAAGCGTTCGACGACCAGGCGCTCGGGCTGCTCCAGGCGTCTTGAAGCCATCGGTGCTGGCCTACATACTGTCCTGCATCGTCGATCTCTTGCCAGAGCCAGCCATGACGCGAATTGCCCGATATTTCATCTTTCTCGCCCTGCTCGTGCCGCTCATGGCGTGTGAGACCCCGGTCGAGCGCGGCGCCTTTCCAGACATCACCTTCGCGCACTTGCCGGCGATCGCGCTCGACGTCGCCGAGATCAGGATCGTCAAGGTCTACGTGCCGCCGCTCAAACGTCCCCATGTCGACCACGAGTTCCCGGTACCGCCGCTCCGGGCCGCCGAGCGCTGGGTCAAGGATCGGCTCAAGGCGGTCGGCCAGGACGGTGTGGCGACAGTGACGATCCACGACGCGGGCGTGACCGAATCCCGGCTCGGCCGGATGGGCGGCATCAAGGGCACGTTCACGACCGAGCAGTCGGAACGCTACGATGCTGCGGTCGAGGCGGCGATCGAAGTGCGGGGCGGTCGGGGATTGAACGTTGCCTCGGCGACCGCCCGGGCCGAGCGCAGTCGCACCGTGCCCGAGGACATCTCGCTCGCCGACCGCGAGAAAGTGTGGTTCGCGCTGACCGAGGACTTGATGCGGGAATTCGACCGGACCTTCGAGGCCCAGATCAAGCGGCACCTCGGCGCGTTCCTGCGCTAAGGCACTGCGATCCTCTCTTTCATGTCATCCCGGACAACACCTAGGGTCGATCCCGGATCCATTCCCGAGCCTTTCCGATCAAGACCTGCCGCTGAAATTACGGGGACACGATGGTGACGGGAATTGCCGACCGGTAACAGCTCGCCCGTATCGTGTCCCCGTAATTTCGGCTCGCGCCCGGTAACCGGGCTTGGCCGGGATGACGGGGCGGGCGCTAGGTCGTCACGACCGCCAGAACGAGGGCGCCAGCAGGACCAACACGGTGAAGAGCTCGAGCCGGCCGAGCAGCATGCCCGCCGACAGTAGCCATTTAGCCGAATCCGGCAGGGTGTGGAAGGTGCCGGCCGGGCCGATGACCTCGCCGAGGCCCGGTCCGACGTTGGAGATCGCGGTTGCCGCACCCGAGGCGGCGGTTAGGAAGTCGAGCCCGATCAACCCGAGGCCGAGGGCGATCGCCGCGTAACAGAGCGCGTAGAGGAAGAAGAAGCTCATCACCGAGGCCGAGACCTCCTCGGGGATCGGCTTCCGGTTGTAGTAGGGGATGAACACGCCGTGCGGCTGCAGCAGGCGTTTCATTTGTGCCACCGCGGTCGCATAGAGAACCTGGAAGCGAAACACCTTGATCCCACAGGTCGTCGAGCCGGCGCAGCCGCCGATGAACATGATGAAGAAGAAGAACGGCAGCGCGAACGCGCCCCAGGCGCCGAAATTCTCGGTCGCGTAACCGGTTCCGGTCAGAATCGAGATCACGTTGAAGGCGGCATGTCTCAGCGCGGTCGCCACCGGCGTGCCGTTGAAATAGAGGTAGGCGGTCATGACCGCGACGACCGTGACGACGATCAGCAGGAACCAGCGGATTTGGCTGTCGCGCCACAGCGATCCCGGATTGCCGCGCAAGGCCCGAAGATACAGCACGAAAGGCAGGCTGCCGATCAGCATGAAGGCGATGGCGATGGCGTCGACCGCGGCACTGTCGAAGTGTCCGATCGATTCGTCGCGGGTCGAGAAGCCGCCGGTCGCGATCGTCGTCATCGCATGGGCGATCGCCTCGAACCCGCCCATCCCGGCGAGCCAGTACGCGAAGGCGCAGAGCATGCTGAAGCCGAGGTAGATGAAGGCGATATAGGCGACCAGCGGGGTCGTGCGCGGCAGCACCTTGTCCGAGCTGTCGGACGACTCCATGCGGAACAGTTGCATCCCGCCGACCTGCAACAGCGGCAGGATGGCGATCGCCATCGCGACGACGCCGATGCCGCCGAGCCATTGCAACAGCGCGCGCCACAACAGGATGCCGGGCGGGGCGGCGTCGAGGCCGACGATCACCGTCGAGCCGGTCGTGGTCAGCCCGGACATCGCCTCGAAGAAGGCGTCGGTGTAGCTCAGATCCATGTCGGCGAAGGTGAAGGGCAGGGCGGCGAAGGCCGGGATCACGATCCACAAGAGCGTGGTCAGAACGAAGGCCTGGCGGGTCGAGATGTTCCGGATCGAGCTCCGCGCCGTCAGCACGAAGGTGACGCCGACAAAGAGCGTGAAGCCGGCGGCGATGGTGAATACCTGCCAGTCCGGGTTGCCGGCGTTGGCGTCGGCGATCGCCGGTATGGACATCGCCACCGCAAGCGGCAACATCAACATACCGATGATGAACAGAATGGGTCTGAAATCGATCACGGTAGCCCCGTGGTCAGTGCGCCGCAGGTATGGGCGTCAGAGCGGCCGACATGATTGGCGGATCGTCGCGGTTTGTCCAGTGGGGGGAGGCGGGACCCCCGCGCGGTTCAGACTCCCGAGTGGGTCGGCTTGCCGATGATCGAGAGGAACTCGCGGCGGGTCTTGGCGTCCGTGCGGAACAGTCCGAGCATGCGGCTCGTCACCATCGAGACGCCCGCCTTCCGGACGCCCCGCGTGGTCATGCATTGGTGCTCGGCTTCGACGATGACGCCGACGCCGCGCGGCTTGAGGACACTCTCGATCGTGTTGGCGATCTGCGCCGTCATCTTCTCCTGGATCTGCAGGCGGCGGGCATAGGATTCGACGATCCGGGCCAGCTTGCTGATGCCGACGACCCGCTTGTCCGGCAGGTAGGCGACGTGCGCCCGGCCGACGATCGGCAGCATGTGATGCTCGCAATGCGAGGTGAAGTCGATGTCGCGCAGGACGATCATTTCGTCGTAACCGTCGGTTTCCTCGAAGGTCCGTTTGAGCATCTCCGCCGGGTCGTCGCGGTAGCCGGCGAAGAATTCCTCGAACGCGCGGACCACGCGATCGGGCGTCTCCTTCAGTCCCTCGCGGTCGGGATCGTCGCCGATCCACTTGATCAGGGCGCGCACGGCCTCCTCGGCGGCGTCGCGATCGATCACCAGTTCCGCCTTCGGTCCGGCTTGCGCGTCGTTCTCCGGGGCGATATCCGCCACTGCATCGGTTTTCTTCAAGGTCAACGGTCGTTTCCTTCTAGTGCGGCCTTGGTAAATAAGGTCGCTCGCACCCGGGTCAAGTACCAATTGTGAATCGGGTCAATTGAGCTGGACCGGCTGATGCGGGCTGTCGAGCGAAAAAGCCGGGATTTCGACGTCGAATTGTTCGCCGTTGGTGAGCTCCATCTGATAGGTGCCGGCCATGATTCCGGACGGCGTCTCCAACGGCGTGCCGCTGGTATACTCGTAACTTTCGCCCGGCGCCAGCACCGGCTGCTCGCCGACGATACCGGGGCCCCGAACCTCCTGCACGCGGCCCATGGCGTCGGTGATCTGCCAGTGGCGAGTCCGCAATTGGACGGTGTCGGCGCCCGCGTTCTCGATTTCCACGTGGTAGGCCCAAACGTAGTGATTCTCGGTCGGCGAGGACTGGTCCTCCAAATAAAACGGGCGCACCGCCACCTTGATGTCGCGGGTCACCGCAAGGTACAGGCCATCTTCCATCCGCCGTCTCCTGCCCGCCGTCTCCTGCCCGCCGTCCCCTGCAAGGGCCGGCCGCAGCCGGCTCTTGGAACATATTGCCTCATTCCAGGGCGATGTCCAGGGCCGCCATACAGCACTCCGTTCAGGCTTATTTCCCGGCGTCGCGTTTCCTCAGCAGCATCTTTTGCTCGCCTTCCATGACCAACTCGCCCTTTTGGTTGTGCACTGTCGAGCGCAGGGTCACGACGCCGGTCGTGCGCTGTTCGTCGAGGCCGGTGATCTCGATCGACGGATAGACCGTGTCGCCGCGATAGACCGGTTTTAGGAAGCGCGACGACTGCTCGATGAAGGCGATCAGCGACTCGCCGATCTCGTTCGGAAAGGTGCCGGCGCCGGGCGCGGTCTGAATCAGTACCTGGAAACCGTGCGCCAGCATGTCGGCGTGACCGTGCCGGCGGCAGTATTCGACGTCGTAGTGGATCGGGTGGTTGTCGCCCGAAGCCAGTTGGAAGGCGCCGAACAGGGCGTCGGTCATGGTTCGCGAGGGAATATCGAAGCGCTCGCCGAGCTCGAGATCGTCGAAGTATCGGTCGGCGGATTGGCCGTGATCGTCGGGTGAAAACTCGG
>JASLSL010000332.1 GCA_030743445.1 Alphaproteobacteria bacterium | reverse complement strand
TGTCTGATTGACTGCCGCCCGCCCGGCCGGGCGCCTGGAGGCGAGAGAAACACGAGATGACGGACGAAACCTTCCTGGTTGTCGGTGCGGGGCACGCCGGCGGACGCGCGGTCGAGGCCCTGCGTATGTCGGGCTTCGAGGGCAACATCCCACTCATCGGTAGCGAGCGGCACCTGCCCTACGAACGCCCGCCGCTCTCGAAGGAGCTATTGCAGCAGAAGCCCGGCGTTGAATTCCAGCCGATCCACGACGCCGCCTATTACGACGACCAGAATATCGAACTGCATCTGGGCGTCACGGTGACCGAGCTCGATACCGACCGAAGGCTGGTGCAATTCGCGGACGGCGATACGGTCGGTTACAACAAGCTGCTGCTGACGACGGGCGCCCAGGTGCGTCCCCTTCTCGTTCCCGGCGCGGAGCTCGGCGGGATCTACTATCTCCGCACCCTGCACGACAGCCAGGCGATCGGCGCGCGGCTCGAGCCCGGCGCCAAGGTCGTGGTTATCGGTGGCGGGTTCATCGGCCTCGAGGTCGCGGCGAGCGCGCGGATGCGCGGGTGCGAGGTCACCGTGATCGAAATGGCGGACCGCCTGATGAACCGCGCGATCGGCCCGGCGATGGCGAACGCCTTCCTCTCGATCCACCGCGAGCACGGCGTCGACGTGCGGCTCGATACCGGGGTCGACCGGCTCGAGGGCACGAGAAAGGTCGAGCGCGTGGTCGCCTCGGGCGAGACCACCTACGAGGCGGATTTGGTCGTCGTCGGGATCGGCGTCTCGCCCGAGACGGCGCTGGCGGAATCGGCGGGCTTGACGGTCGACAACGGCATAATGGTCGACCAGTTCTGCCAGACCTCGGCGCCCGACGTCTTCGCCGCCGACGACGCGACCAACCACTTCAATCCTATATTGGGCCGGCACGTGCGGCTCGAATCCTGGCAGAACGCGCAGAATCAGGCGATCGCGGCCGCCGGCATCATGTGCGGCAAGACCGATCCCTATGCCGAGGTGCCATGGTTCTGGTCGGACCAGTACGACGCCAACCTGCAGACCGCCGGTATCGTCGACAGCTGGCAGGGCTCCGTATTCCGCGGCGACCCGGATTCGCACTCGTTCATGGCGTTCGTGCTAGCCGACGATGAAATCGCCGCCGCCGCCGCCTTCAACCGGCCGCGCGACATGCGCTTCGTCCGGCGGATGATGGGGGTCGGGCGGAAAATCTCGGCCGATGAGCTGACCGACGAATCCAACGCCCTCAAGGACCTGGCGAAGGGTTGAGCCCTCTCCCCCCTACGAGGGGAAGGGTTGGGATGGTGGCTATACCGCGTAAGTTGGTTCCAACCGGGCGACCGGATAGACTGCATGCCATGTCCCTCGCTCGCAACCTCGCCCTGGCGGCCCTCGTGCTTGCCTTCGGCCTGTTCGCCCCTGGGCCCGCGGCGGCGCAGAAGTCGATGTCGAACGCGCAGTTGCTGCTTAACCTCGACACCGTCGCCTTCGGAAACGAGTACACCGGCCGGCGCTACAAGTTCGTGCGCAAATGGAAAAGTCCGATCCGCGCTGGCATCAAGGGCGACCCGCCGGCCTATTTCGAGGACATGGTGCGCCAGCATCTCGCCGACCTGCAGCGCAGCACCGGCCATTCGATGAGGCTCGTCTTCTCGCGCCGCATGCAGCGCGAGAAAAAGCTCGCCAAGGGCTTCAACCCGAAGAGCGTGAACATGTTCTTGCTCTATTTCCCGCTCGACAAAATGGAGGCGCAACTGCCGCCGCAGTTCGGGTCCGACAAGGCGATGGTGATGCGTCTGCTGAAGACCGGCAAGACGCCCTGCATGGCGAAGCTGTTCAAGAAGGGCCAGGAAATCCGGGTCTCGATCGTGCTGTTCCCGGCGCACCACCCGAAGAACTACATGCGTGCCTGCGTCGTCGAGGAACTGACCCAGGTGCTCGGCCTGCCGAACGACAGCAAGGACGTGAAGCCTTCGATCTTCAACGACAAGAGCCACTATTTCGAGCTCACCAACCATGACCGCTGGCTGTTGCGGCTGCTCTACGATCCCTCGATCGCCATCGGCATGCCGCGCGCCGACGCACTGAAGGCGGCGAGCCAGATTCTCGCGAAGCTACGCCCGGGGCGTTAGGGCAGCTAACCCACGTTGGACGACCCCCTCACCCTCCCGCTTCGCGGGTCCCTCCCTCTCCCGCAAGGGGAGAGGGTTATTGCGCCCCGCTCGATATAAGCCCCCTCTCCCCTGGAGGGAGAGGGTTGGGGTGAGGGGGACATTAGAGAACCAGAATCAACCCCAGACCGCGTCGTGGGTGCCGAGCGGCACCGGCGGGCGGTCCCAATGGGGCGGGGTTTCCGAGAGCCCCAGCACCGGCGCCAGGTGACTGATGCGGCCGAACGGCGAGTCGGTCGCCATCAGCAGCTCCGGCACGTCGTCCGGCCCCGGGTTATGCAGCCCGCGGGCGTCCGGGCCGTCGACCCGGCCGAGGCGCTTGATCCAATGCGCGGTCTGGCATAGCGAGACCCGCACCATCCAGCTACCGCCCTCCTGGGCGCGGCGCGCCAGCGCATGCATCGCCCCGAAAGCGCCGAGATAGCCGGTAACGTAGTCGAGCGCCTGGGCCGGCATGTGGCGCGGAACGTCCTCGCCCGCGCTCTGCTCGTCGACGATCCCGGTGCAGCATTGCACCAGACTGTCGAAGCCGCGCTTGTCGCGCCATGGCCCCTCGTGGCCATAGGCCGAAAGCGTGACGTAAACGATGCCGGGCCGCAGCTCGGCGAGTTCGGCCGGACCGAACCCCCGATCCTGGATGCCGCCCGGGCGGTAGCCCTGGCTGAACACGTCGGCACCGCGGACCAGTTCCCGCAGGCGCTCCCCTCCCGCGCGCTTGCGCAAATCGACGAACGCCGACCGCTTGCCGTGCCCAGTGTCCATCACCAGGTCCTGGAAAAACGGCAGATGCTCGCCGCTGATCCGCAGGACGTCGGCGCTGTGCTCGGCCAGCGTGCGGCCGCACATCGGCCCGGCGATCACCCGCGTCAGGTCGAGCACCCTTGTGCCCGAGAGCGGTCGCGCGGCCTCGGACAACGGCTCGGGATCGCTGTCGCCGATCTTGACGATCTCGTAGAGCGGCAGCCCGTCGACCGCCACTGAATGCGGGTGCGCCGCCCACTCCTCGGCACTTCGGACCATGGCGACGCACATGCCGGCCTCGTAACACTCCTGCTCGAACTCGGGGATCGTGCGCTCGGCGAGCGCCTTGGAGACCGCCGCCCGGTCGTCCTCGCAGCCGAGGATTTTCAAGACGCCCGCGCGATGGTGCGGGAAGTTGCAATGCAGTTGCACCCAGCGCCCATCGCCGCCCTGATGGAATCCGGATATCCCGCCCCACTGCTCCTTGGCGCCGCCATCGTCGAGCCGCTGGTAGCGGTCGCAGCGCAACGCCATGGCCGCCGACCGCGTATCGATCGACACGTTCTGCCGGCGGCCGGTGCGCAGCTCCCAAAGGTCCGAGGCGGCGAGCCCGATCGCGGCGAGCACCGCGGCCCCCGCCGTTCCGAGCAGGAAATTCGTCCCCAGGACCGGGTCGGCGCCGGTGATCATGACCTCGTCCGGCGGCGCCGGCCCGCGGCCCGATGGCGCCAACAGATCGTCGAGCGCAGCGTATCCATCCATTCGCGTCATCCCCTTGAGAGCCAATCGCGTATTTCGGCCGTTTCCTCGACCGGTCGCACGGCACGATAAATATAGAGCCCGGCGCGCTTGATCAATTCGACCGTTTCCGCCAATTCCAGATTGATGCATTTATGCAACAGATATGCGGCGACGCCGCTGGACACGGGTAGCCCATCTTGATAAGCATGCGCCGCATCCCATTGTTTTTGGGAGCGATACGATACCCCTAAGCCCTAATTGCTTCGACAGATGGCATGGGCGCTGCATGGGGTAACAGAGGAAGTGCTGCATGGGCGGCCCCTCTCGACGAATAATAGATAGAAGGATTGATCGGCGGCGCACCGCCGCCAGAACACTGACATAGTATGAGTTTCAAAGATTTAGGGCTAAGCGACGAAGTCCTGCGCGCCGTATCGGACGCAGGCTACGAAACACCGACACCAATCCAGGAAAAGGCGATCCCCTACGTCCTGATGAACCGGGACATCATGGGGTGCGCACAGACGGGGACCGGCAAGACCGCGGGCTTCACCCTGCCGATGATCGACATCCTGTCGCACGGCAGGGCCAAGGCGCGGTTGCCGCGCTCGCTGATCCTGGAGCCGACACGCGAACTCGCCGACCAGGTGGCCAAGAATTTCGAGATCTACGGCAAGTACCAGAAGCTCTCCAAGGCGCTGCTGATCGGCGGCGTCGCGTTCGACGAACAGTTCCGGCTGCTCGACCGCGGCGTCGACGTGCTGATCGCCACGCCGGGCCGGCTGCTCGACCACTTCGAGCGCGGCAAGGTGCTGCTTTCGGACATCAAGATCCTGGTCATCGACGAGGCCGACCGCATGCTCGACATGGGCTTCATCCCCGACGTCGAGCGTATCGTCAGCCTGATGCCGAAAATCCGGCAGACCTTGATGTTCTCGGCCACGATGCCGACCGAAATCCGCCGACTCGCCAGCCAGTTCCTGATGAACCCCAAGGAAATGGCGGTCGACCCACCGGCGACGGCAGCGGAATTAGTCGAGCAGAAGCTGGCGATCGTCGGTCCAAAGGACAAGCGCGAGGCACTGCGCAACATCCTGCGCGGCGCAGACGTCAAGAACGCGCTGATCTTCTGCAACCGCAAGCGCGACGTCGGCGTCGTCCATCGCTCGCTGGTGCGCCACGGCTTCGACGCCGGCGCGCTGCACGGCGACATGGAGCAGTGGCAGCGCATGGAGACCCTCGACGCCTTCAAGAAGGGCGAGTTCAAGTTCCTGGTCTGCTCCGACGTCGCGGCCCGCGGGCTCGACATCGAGGCGATGAGCCACGTGATCAATTTCGACGTCCCGAGCCACGCCGAGGACTATATCCACCGCATCGGCCGGACGGGACGGGCCGGACTCAAGGGCATGGCGATCACGCTCGCGACGGGCGAAGACGCGCGCTATCTCGCCGCGGTCGAGAGGCTGCTCGGATTCAAGATCGAGCGGATCGAAGTCGGAGCGGTCCAGACCGCGGAAATGGAGCCGGTCGAGGACCGCAAGCGATCGCGGCGCCGCGGCGGGCGCAAACGGCGTTCGGCGCAAGCGCCTGAAACGACGACACGGGAACCGGCGCCACCCGCCGAGACGCAACCCAGGGCGGCGTCCACCACACGGCCGGCCGAGGACGAGAGGCCCCACAAACGGTCGCACCACAAGAAGCAAGCCGCCAAAGAGAACGAGGCCACCGGCGGTAAGACCAGCGATGCCAAGGACAAGTCCAAGGCCGAATCCTCGAAGAAGCCCTTCGGCAGCGACGAGGACGTTCCGGCCTTCCTGCGCAAGCCCGTCCGCGCCTAAATAAATCCGATGACCGCCGAGGCCGAGGCACGCCGCCACGAGTATCTCGATGGCGGCGGTTGGCAGAAGATCGACGGCTGGCTCTACATCAAGGCGCTGCGGCTGATCGACTTTCTCGACAAATGCCAGGACGCACTCGAGGTCCGCGGTCACATCGGCGAGATCGGCCTCTATTTCGGCAAGCTCTTCATCTTCCTCTATTTGATGG
Source organism: Alphaproteobacteria bacterium (assembly GCA_030743445.1). Taxonomy (GTDB): domain Bacteria; phylum Pseudomonadota; class Alphaproteobacteria; order UBA8366; family UBA8366; genus JASLSL01. The sequence continues at coordinate 7,449 of JASLSL010000332.1, read as the reverse complement.
CGCGCGACGGCGAGAACGTCGTCGGCGTCGACCTGTTCCCGAAAGACGAGTGGGAAGAGACGTTCCACGAGAACATGGCCCGCTACGCCTATCCGGAAAAGCAACCGGTCATCGTCAAGAGCGACTCGCTGGAGGTCACCGCCGAGCAATTGCTCGACCTTGCCGGCGGGCCCTACCGGATGTTCAGTGTCGACGGCGGGCATATGATGGAACACGTGCTGAACGACTTGCGCCTCGCGAACGCAGTCCTCTCGGAAGGCGGCATCGTGTTGCTCGACGATTACTTCGACCCGAGCTTTCCCGGCGTCTCCGAAGCAACGAACCGGTTCTTCCTCGAGGACAACGGCGTGCGCATCGCGCCCTTCCTGATTTGCGGCAACAAGGTATTCCTCTCGACAAAGGGCCAAGCCCAGGCCTATCGCGAGGCGGCGCTATCCACACTCAATCCCGACGACGTCGAGATCACCGAAGCGGTCTTTTTCGGCGAGACGGTGTCGACCGTTATATGAGCGATCCGACCTCATACGGCCCCGGCGATCCCGCCGAGGCGGCGGAACTCGAGGAAGCCCTCGCCAATGCGGGCGAGTTGCACGAGGCCGGCGAGTTGGAACAGGCGGAAACGATCTACCGCAACATCCTGGAGCGCTACCCGGACCATCCCGGAACCCTGCACCGGCTCGGTATCGTAGCCCTGCAGACCCAGCATCTGGATTCCGCGATCGAGCTGATCGAAAAAGCGATCGCCGGCAACGCCGCCAATCCCGACTATCACGGACACCTCGGGCTCGCGCGCTTCGCCAAGGGCGACTTCCAGGGCGCGGAGCAGTGCTACCGCAGCGCGCTGGCCTTCGACGAGGGTCATCTGGACTCGCGCATCAATCTCGGCAACGTCCTGCTCCAGACCGGCCGCGTCGATGAGGCCGAGGCCGAATACAACCGAGCCCTCGAGGCCGACCCGGCGAGCGAGACCGCGCATTACGGGCTCGCCCTCGCCCATCTCGGCCGCAACGATCTCGATGCGGCGGCGGACGCCTTGCTCGCGGCCTTGAAGATCGCACCGGATTTCCTCGCCGCCCGGATCAACCTCTCGAACCTGCTGCTCCAGAAGGGCCAGGCGGATGCCGCGGTCGCCAATCTGCGCGAGGCGGTACGGTTGGTCCCCGAAAGCTTCGATGCCCGCCTCAACCTCGGTGTGGCGTTGCAACAGGCGAACAAGCCGGGCGACGCGGTCGCGGTCGCGAAGGAAACACTGGCGCTCTCGCCGGACAGTCCCGAGCTGCTGTTGAACCTGGGTGCCGCGCATCTCGCCAATGGCGAGCCCGCCGCCGCCTGCGACGCCCTCGACCGGGCTCTCGCCGCCGCCCCCGACTATGCGCCGGCGCGGCTCAACCGGGCGATGGCATGCCTCGTCGCCGGCAATTTCGAGGACGGCTGGCACGACTACGAGGCGCGACCGTCGCGCGGCGTCCTGCCCGACCCCGGAATCGCGGAGCTGCCCGAGTGGGACGGCGGTGACCCGGCCGGCAAGCGCATTCTGGTCTGGGCCGAGCAGGGCTACGGCGACGCGATCCAGTTCGCGCGCTACCTGCCGATGCTGGCCGAGCGCGGCGCCACTGTCTTCTTCCATGTGCCGCCGCCGCTCGCCCGGTTGTTCGAGGGGTTGGGCGGCATCGAGCGTCTGCTGGTGCGCGACCGGGACACCGAGCTACCCGATGTGGATGCGCAAATTCCCTTGCTCAGCCTGCCTTATCGCATGGCCACCACGCTGGAGACGATTTCGGCGAAGCCGGCCTACCTGACCGCGCCGACCGCGGAGGACGCGGAGCCGTCCGGCGACACGCGGCGCATCGGCCTCTGCTGGCAGGGCAGCGCGACCAATCCCAACGATCTGCGCCGCTCGGTCGACCCGGGCCCGTTGGTCGAGGCGCTCGACCGGCCGGGGATCGAGCTCATCGGCCTGCAATACGGCGCCGAGGGGGCACCGCTCGACAACCCGGGCGGCATGGTCGGCGACTTCGCCGGCATGGCGGCCCTGATCCAGGGCCTCGACCTGGTGGTGACGGTCGACACCGGCGTGGCGCATCTCGCGGGCGCGCTCGGCAAGCCGGTCTGGACCCTGCTGCCCTTCGCGCCCGATTGGCGCTGGCTGTTGGATCGCGACGACAGCCCGTGGTACCCGTCGATGCGTTTGTTCCGCCAGCCCTCGCCCGGCGATTGGACGGCGGCGTTCCGCGACATCTCCGCCGCCCTCGACGAGTGGCTGGCGGGGTGAGGAGGAAACGCTGCCTGCCACCCTCACTGTTGTCATTCCCGCGAAAGCGGGAATCCAGGCCTGAGCATTACCTAACGGCGGGTTGTTGCTGAGCGGGTCTCTCCGGCATGGATTCCGGGTTCGCGCGTTGCGCGCCCCGGAATGACCGATGAGAGGATCATTTCCCCCCGCCCCCTCCCCACTACGAGGGAGAGGGCTCGGGTGTGAGTGGGTCACTCCTGGTCGGCGGCGAGGTTCTCTTTCATCCGGTTGAGCACCCGGCGCACGGTTTCGATGTCCTTGTCCGAGACGCCGTCGGCGGCGAGCGCATTGACCTCGGCCGCGTCCGGCAACAGCTCGTCCCTGAGCCGCCGCCCCTTGGCGGTGAGGTGGACATTCACCTTGCGCCGGTCGTCGACGTTGCGCACCCGGCGGATCAGCTTGCTCTTCTCCATCGAATTGAGCGCCGTCACCGTGGTCGGCTCCATCATGCCGACGCGCTGGCTGAGCTCGCGCTGGGTCAGCCCGTCCTCCTCCCACAGCACGCGCAGGAAATACCACTGGCCGGCGGTCACGCCACGCCGCGCGATCCGCGCCTGCAGCGAGCGCGTGAAGGCGCGGAAGCTGTCGCGCACCAGATAGCCGATGCTCTGCCCCGGTGTGTAATCGAAGGCCGGCGACTTCCTATGGAGGCGCTGCTTCGCCATGCGGGCGCCCCTCCCCCGGACGCGCACTTGAATTAGATAGAATTCGAATGAATGATACTGCCATCGGGAAGCGCGTCAAACGAGGCAAAAACGCGCATCGAGGAATTGGGAGACCGGCCATGGCGACGCAAGAATTCGATAGCAAGTTCGTGGGACTGCCGGGCGAGGACACGTTGCCGGCGGTCCTGACCGGCCAGCATTTCGAGGCGATCGACAATTTCGTCCGCACCTTCGCCGTCAGGCCCGACGACACCATGGTGATGCTGGCCGACCGCAAGCTCGACCCGAACGTGATCCAGGCGATCACCGGCCTGGCGCGCTCGCGCGGCGTCAAGCCCATGGTGATCATGAGCCACACGAGCCAACACACCGAGGTGCCGGACGACATCAAGCCGATCGTCGAGAACGCCAGCTTCGTGGTCTCGTCGTGGTTCTGCTCGATCATCGACCCGTTCTGCATCCGGATGCGCAAGGAGAAGGGCCAGCGCTGGGTCAAGATCACCTACTTCCGGGATCTGGAGCTGCTCTCGACCCCGCAGGCGCGCTTTCCCATCGACCTGGTCGGCGAGATCATCCGCCAGACCGCCGCGATGTACCCCGACGGCCAGGACTTCGACCTGCATTTCGACGACCCGCGCGGCACCGACCTGACCATAAAGTTCACGCCCGAGATGCGGGCGAACCTTTTGAAGTCCAACCGCTGGCGCGGCCACATGACGGCCGACGAGCCCGGCTGCTACGTCCACTACCTGCCGTGCCACGGGCCGAACCTTTACGACCGGACCTCGGTCGACGACGACGACAGCGCCCAGGTCTCGACCAACGGCACGGTGGTGCCCTATTGGGCGGTCGGCTTCGAGGAGCCGTTCCGGAACCCGCCGAAGGTGGTGTTCGAGGACGACGAGATCACCGCCGTCGAGGGTGCCACGGAGGAAGCCGATATCCTGCGCGACATGCTGGTCGGCGGACAGTTGATCGAGCTTGGCTGCGGCTTCAACCCGAAGGCGCCGCGCCACACGATCTATCCCGCGGGCTCGAACTCGCCGGGCGCGCTGCATTACGGCATCGACCTCGCCAAGCCGTCCGACTATGTCCGCCGGATGATGCCCGAGTGGGAGGAACCGCCAGTGCACATGGACCTGATCGCCTTCGATTCGACCGTGACCGCCGGCAACGCCATGCTGATCGACGGCGGCTTCCTGCAGGCGCTGAAATCGCCGGCGGTGGTCGAGATGGCCGAGCGCTACGGCGACCCGGTGGATCTATTGGAAAACTGGCCGGATTGAACGGGCCCGCATGCGCTGCTTCCTCGCCCTTGTGATCTTCACCGCCCTCGCCGCGACCGCCTCGGCCGCCGACAAGCCGCCCGTCATTCCGGCGATCGAGCCGCCGGCCAAGGCGCCGTTCGCGCTGACCGACCACATCGGCAAGCGGATCAGCGACGCCGACTTCCGCGGCCGGTACCTCTTGGTCTATTTCGGCTACACCTTCTGCCCCGACATCTGCCCGACCGGGCTGCAGGCGATGGCCGAGGCGCTCGATCTCCTGGGCCCGGCCGGGCGGCGGGTGCAGCCGCTCTTCATCACCGTCGACCCGGCGCGCGACACGACCGAGGTGCTGGCCGACTACGTCGACGCCTTCCACCCGCGCCTCATCGGCCTGACCGGGACGGCGGCCGAGGTCAAGGCGGTGGCCGCAGCCTACCGGGTGCGCTATTTCAAGCTGTTCTACCCGTGGTCGGGCGAGGAAAAGGACGAAAAGGGTAAGGCGATTCCCGAATACGCCATGTACCACACCGCGTTCACCTACCTGATGGGGCCGGACGGGAGCGGGCTCGCCGTCTTCCCGCACGGCGCCTTCCCCGAAGACATGGCGGCGGAAATCCGCCGCGCCCTCGAAGCGAAAATCTGAAGGGTGACAGGAGAGAACCCCGTGACCCGCATCGCCGCCGCATTCCTCGCCGCACTGCTTTTCGCCCTCAGCCTCGCCGCTGGAGCCGCCGCCGCCGCCGATCGTGCGAAGGGCGAGGTCACCGTGCACGAGCCCTGGGCCCGGGCGAGCGCCGGCCGCGCGCGGGCGGGCGCCGCCTACTTCACCATCGCCAATATGGGCGAAAAGCCCGACCGTCTGGTCGCGGCCGCGAGCCCGGTCGCCCGGACGGCGCAATTCCACACCCACTCGATGGAAGACGGCATCATGAAGATGCGCCATGTCATGGCGGTCGAGGTCGCGCCCGGCGAGCCGACCGTGTTCAAGCCCGGCGGGCTGCACGTCATGCTGATGGGGCTAAAGGCGCCGCTGCGCAAAGGCGAGAGCTTCCCGCTAAGCCTGACTTTCGAGCGCGCCGGTAAGATCGAGCTCCGGGTCATGATTCAGGGCGTCGGCGCCATGGGCCCGGGTAAGACGGGCAGGCACGGAAAACACGGGTCGTAAAGCCCCTACCCCGCCCTCACCCCGCCGCCTCCTTCCGGATCGCCTGAAGATAGAGCGTCGCCATCAGGGTGGCCGCGGCGAGCCCGCCGATGCACAGCACGTAGCTGCCGGTCCAGTTCAGCACCGCGCCGAACAAGAGCGGTCCCGAGACGATGCCCGAATACATGAAGAACTGGCAGCCGCCGGCAACCTCGGCGGTACGGCCATCGGGCGCCAAGCGCGCGATCTCGGCATAATACAGCCCGACCCAACCGTTGCCGCTCATCCCGGTCACGACGATGACGACGTAGACCAGCGCCACCGGCCAGGCCGCCGAGAAGGTCGCGGCCAGGGCGTAGCTCGCCGACATGACGATGCCGAGGGCGACGAGCATCCCCTGGCTCGTGAAATATCGCCCGGCGAGATAACCGAGGACGATGCGGGCGACGATTCCGCCGGTGTGCAGGACGGCGAACAGGAGGCCCGCCTCGGCCGGGCTCATCCCGACCTTGCGCCAGACATAGACCACGAGATAGCTCGCGAACCCGACCTGGACCCCGGCATAGACCATGCCGATCACGGCGAAGCCGCGCAGCAGCTTGTCGCGGAGCACGACCCGGAGCGCCTCAAGCGTGCCCCTGACGATGTCGCCCCGCCGGCCTTCCGGCGGCGCCTCGCGCCGGCCGAGGCGGCCGGCGGGCGCGGCCAGGAACAGGATTGCCGCCACCGCCGGGATCACCGCGATCGCGAGCCGCCAGTCGTAGGCCAGCATCAGCGGTGGCAGCACCACGCCCGCCAACATGCCGCCCGCCGGCGTGCCGCACTGCTTGACCGAGAAGATGAAGGGCTGCCAGGTCGGCGGCGACACCCGGGCGAGCACGTAGGACCCGGCCGGGTTCATCGGCCCGGTGCCAAGCCCGATCAGCATCGCGCCGAGATAGGCCGTCACCGGGGTCGAGGCCGCGAGCGCCGCGATCCCGCCGGCGACCAGCAGCAGCATCCCCTGAAAGGCGCGGGTCGCGCCGAGCCGGGTGACCAGAACGCCCGAGGCGAGGCCGGTCACCATCGCCGTGAAGTAGACGGTGGAAACCAGGAACCCGACCGATTCCGGCGCGATGCCGATCGCGGGTGCGGCCTCGGGCGCGATCACCGAGAGCCCGTAGGACGCCGTGTTGATGACCGACTGGATCGCCAGGATCGACAGCAGCGGCGCCAGGATGCTGGCTTTCAGGATGTCGTGCATGGAAACGTCACGATGCGAAAGGCCGACGCATCATACGACAGACCGCGCCCGACGCACCACGCCTCGGACGATTTGCCGCGCGGGCCGTGCGTGCTACAACTTGGCCAACCGACAAACGCTGCGCGATAGGGGAGACTTCCAAGCATGCAATACCTCCACACCATGGTGCGGATTTCCGACCTCGACGCCTCGCTCGACTTCTATTGCAACAAGCTCGGGATGGTCGAGGTCCGCCGCCGCGACGACGAGAAAGGCCGCTACACCAACATCTTTCTCGCGGCGCCCGAGGACCTGGACGCGGCCAAGGAGAGCATGGCGCCGCTTCTGGAGATGACCTACAACTGGGACGAGGCGGGCTACGACGGCGGCCGCAACTTCGGCCACCTCGCCTTCCGCGTCGACGACATCTACGGGCTCTGCCAGAAGCTGATGGACGAGGGCGTCACGATCAACCGGCCGCCGCGCGACGGCCACATGGCCTTCATCCGCTCGCCCGACAACGTCTCGATCGAGCTGCTGCAGAAGGGCGACCGGCTGGAGCCCGCCGAACCCTGGGCCTCGATGGAAAACACCGGCAGCTGGTAGGCGCGAGGCGCAACCGTCATCCCCGCCCCCGCCTTCGCGAGGACAGGCTACGGTGGGGATCCAGTGTGCACTAGTCTTCCGTCTGGATTCCCGCTTTCGCGGGAATGACGTGGCCTGCCCCCATTAGGTGGTCCACCGCTTAAGTTAGAGTTTGGCGCGGTTTGAGTTGATGGTCCGGCCGAAGCCCATCAACAGCGTAGGGCGGACCGTCAACGATGGGCAAGATAGTTTCTGGAGCCGGCGGCCTGTAT